>JANYDQ010000328.1 GCA_025363555.1 Bacteroidota bacterium
TTTAACATCTTCGATGTTGGTTTTTAAAAATGAAGTTCCGTTTGTTACGGTGTATTTTTGCTGAATCACTTTGTTACCCAATACATCATACACTTCCAGCATTACTACGTTATCTGCATCAGAAGTTAAATTGATGGTAAATTCAGAAGTTGCAGGGTTGGGATAGAGGGAGGAAAAAGAATTAAATTCTGTTCTGTTTACATTATTCATTGGATCAGGGTTTGCACACGCCAAAATGGCGAGCGATTTATACAAACTGGTACCACAGGCATTAGCCGATGCAACTTTCACCGTTCCGGCTGCCATGGCTGTTCCGGCAAACGAAGTAACAATAGTGGTGGTGCCCTGCCCGGAAGTTATTGTCATTCCAACAGGCACTATCCAGTTATAACTGCTTGCCCCTGTTATTGCAGGTGTTGAATAGGTTGCTGTTGTTGTTCCGCAAATGTTAGCAGGTCCGCTGATAATAACAGGAGCAGCTACAATTGATTTTACAGCAAGTAGCCTTGCCGGACTGCTTCCGCAGCCATTTACAGCCGCCACAGAAATATTTCCGGAAACAAAAGTACTTCCATAATTTATGGTAACCGCTGTAGTTCCCTGTCCTGAAATAATGGTGGTTCCTGCGGGTGCTATCCAGTTATACGAAGAAGCTCCGGCTACAGCTCCTATAGAATAAACCGCAGAGGAAATGCCGGCAGGACAAAGACCGCTAACACTGCCTGTAATGAGCCCGGGTGAGGCAAGAACTGATTTTATTGCCAGTACTTTTGCAGAGCTGTTTCCACAAGCATTGCTTGAAGCTACGCTAATATTTCCTGTGGTAAAAGCACTTCCAAAATTTACAGTTAATGTGGTAGTACCTTGTCCGCTTACCATGGTAACGCCTGCGGGAACTGCCCATATAAAAGATGTTGCTCCGGTAACCGCTGCAGTGGTATAAGTGGCGGTTGCAATGCCGGAAGGGCATAAGCCCGCTGTTGGTCCGCTAAGGACAGTAGGTGCGGCTGCAACAGATTTTAATGCTACGGTTTTTGCAGCACTTGTACCGCAATAATTACTTGCCGCTACTGATAAATTCCCGGAAGTAAATGTGCTTCCAAAACTTACGGTAACTGCTGTTGTTCCTTGTCCGCTTGTAATGGTTGCCCCTGTAGGTGCTGTCCAGATATAAGAATTAGCATTGCCTAAGGCTGCAATGGAATAGTTGGAAGTAGAAATACCAGCTGCACAAAGCCCGTAAACACTTCCGGTTATAGTACCAGTATTAGCGGGTAGCCCTGCACTCACTAACATCGTAATGCTATTTGATGTGGCATTGGAAGTTGTTAAACAGGCAGCATTTGATGTCATTATGCAACTAACCAACTGACCGTTAGTTAAGGCAGTGCTTGTAAATGTTGCACTGTTAGTTCCTGTATTCACTCCGTTTACTGTCCACTGATAGCTTGGTGTTGTTCCGCCATTAACAGGTGTTGCTGTAAAAGTAACGGATGAACCTGCACATTTTGGGTTTGTTCCGGCAGTTAAAGCGATTGACACAGATGGTGTAACGAGGGGATTGACTATCATTGTAATGCCATTGCTACTTGCTGTTGAATTGCCCAAACAAAAGATACTGCTTGTTATTTCACAAGTTACCACATCGCTGTTTAATAAACTGGTGGTGCTATAACTATTACTCAAAGAGTTTTGAACAGAAGCCCCGTTTACCATCCAATTATACATAGGAGAAGTGCCGCCAAAAGTGTTGGTTGCTGTAAAACTAACACTTGTGTTGCTGCATATAGTTGAGGAAGAAGCTGAAATGGAAACGGTTAGTGTTTGTATGGAATATAACAAAATGGTTATGGAATTACTTGTTGCAGTTGCAGTAGTTTGACAAAGATTATTTGCAGTGATTATGCAGGAAACCATATCATTGTTATTAAAACTGCTGCTTGTGAATACATTGCTGGTTGAATTTTGAACACTCACCCCATTCACCCGCCAATTATATACGGGAGCTGTTCCTCCGCTACTTGGTATGGCGGCAAAGGAAACCACCGAGGAAGGACATATTTGATTGGAGCCCGAAGTAATAGCAATGGAAACGGAAGGAGTAACAGTTTGTATGGCAGTGGTGGTGATTGCATTGCTGGTAGCTGTGTTGCTTGAAATACAAGCTGCATTGCTGGTCATTACACAGGTTATACCTGATGTTACAAAATAGGCATTAAAAGTATTGCTTGTACTGTTTTGATAACTTGTTGTTCCTATTTTAAAATTATAAACAGGGGTACTACCGCCATTAAAAGGAGTTGCTGTTATAGTTACTAGCTGGTTCGAACAACCTGTTGTTACTGGTGAAGCTATAGTTACCAAAGGCGTTATAATTGGATGAACAGTAATTGTATCAGCATTACTGATGCCGGTTGGGTTGGTAACACAACTTCCGCTACTGGTAAGTATGCAGGATATGATGTCGTTATTAGCAAGCGTATTAGTATTGAATGTGTTGTTATTGCTGTTTTGAACAGATGCACCATTTACCAACCAGTTATAAATTGGAGAATTGCCGCCCAATGAAGGCATTGCATTAAAAGTTGCTGTTGCACCATTGCATATAGTTGTAAACGGAGTAGAAATAAAAACAGAAGGAGATGCTCCGCTCGAAATAGTTATTGTAACTGCATTACTGTTTACAGTTGCGGTAGTTTGACAAAGATTATTTGCTGTCATTACGCAGGTAACCACATCGCTATTCGCAAAATTAGTACTGCTGTATGAATTACTGTTTCCATTTTGCATAGAAATTCCATTAACCATCCAGTTATACATGGGGACAGAACCTCCATTTATTGGTGTAGCAGTAAATAAAACATTTGTTCCTGCACATATAGTAGTCTGCGGTGCAGCAATAGAAACTAATGGGGTTAAAATAGGATTAACAACAACTGATATTGTTTGCAAACCGGATGAACCACATCCGTTAACTGCTCTCACCTGTATATTTGCACTCACTGCATATGAATGTACACTTATTGAATCAGATAATCCAGATAATCCATAATAATAATTGTAATCAAACCCATTATACCAGGTGTAGCTGGTAGCATTGGCTACCGGCAAAACACTATAAGTGTTAGTGCTGCCTGCGCAAATTGAATTATTGCCTAATATAGCTGCCGGCATTGCTGGTGCTACTGAATTAATAACCACATTTAATGGTTGCGAAGTAAAAATGCCGCAATCGAGATTAACCGAAACTGATATTGTACCGCTCGAATTGACAACAACATTTATTGATCTGGTGGTTGAAGTTCCTGTTAACCCTGAAGATAATGTCCAATTATAAACCGCAGCACCGTGTATTTGCGGAGCATACAAAGTGGTGGATGTTGCTCCAACACATAAAGAAGAAGTGCCTGTTATTTTAAATGGTATTGCATTATTAAGGTATCTTATATGCACTACTTTTCTCGACTCATGATTAATACCGGGACCCATCAAATTTATATGACCATAATAAGTTCCGGTATCTGTTGCTGTAAAATAACCGGTAGTGTTAGTTGCCACAATAACCCCATTTCTATACCAATTATAGGTATTGATGCCACCACAGGAATTAGTCCCGTGCCAAGTTAGACTTATTGCATCACCCGGACAATAAATACTATCTCCCGTTAAGTAATAATAGGTAGTACATCCTTTTCCTTGTGCATTAAGGGATAACAGCAACAATGCTGAAATAAAACTAAGTAAAAGTATTTTTGTTTTCATGGATGGATTATTAATTTGTTACAAATATACAATTTGTTTATTAAAGCAAATCAATAAAAAACTCCCGCCCTTTTTCAAGTGCGGGAGTTTAGAAGTTAGAATTTACTATTCTTTTTCTCTATTGTTTTATCATTCTTTCTGAATAAATAACAGTATTGTTTTCGTCCAGTAATCTTACAAAGTACATTCCGTTTTTGAAATCTTCGATATTGGTTTTTAAAGTTGAAGTTCCACTTACTAATGTGTGTTTTTGTTGAATTACTTTGTTTCCAAGTACATCATACACTTCTACTGTTACTGCATTATCAGCATCGGAAGTTAAATCGATTGTAAAGCCATCAGTAGCAGGGTTTGGATAGAGAGAAGAAATAGAACCGCTTGCAGTTATGTTGCTCATGGTAATACCCGATTTGCAATAGCTAACTGTTACTGTTTTATCAGCACTGTTGCCACAACCGCTTATTGCATGAACTCTCACTACTCCCGAAAAGGTTACATTGTTTACATTTGCCGGCATAGTAGCTACTATAGTGTTTGTTCCCTGGCCGGTAAAGGTCCATGATGCAGGCACTTGCCATCCGTATGCTGTGGCATTAACCACAGTATTACAAGAATAGGTGGCTGTTGTCATTCCACACACGTTGGTGGGACCGGTAATGCTGGAAGGTGCAGATTTTCCGTACACCAATAAAGCTGTTCCGGGGATACTTCCGCAGGCATTTACTGCCATTACTTTTACAGCGCCTAAAGTGAAAGTGGATGCAATGGTAACATTGATGGATGTAGTAGTTGAACTTCCTGTCATTCCTGATGGTAAAGTCCAGATATAAGAAGTAGCACCGGCTGCCGGCAATATAGAATAAGTGGCAGTGGTTAAACCGCAGATATTGGTTGGTCCTGAAATAGCAGTTGGTGTTTGAGGTTTTTTAGTTACATTGATGGAAGAAAATGGACTTGTACCGCAACCGTTGGATGCTGTAACATTGATTACCCATAAATTTAAGTTGCTGCTGGATATGTTTACGTTAATAGATGTTGTTCCTTGTCCTGAAGCAATAGACATAGAAGAGCTTCCTGTTGTTATTGTCCAGGTGTATCCGGTTGCCCCTGTTACAGGAGCAATGGAATAAGTAGCAGATAATAAACCACAAATTGCATTTGGACCTGATATAGCTCCTGGTGTTGCCGGTGCTGAAGA
>JANYDQ010000333.1 GCA_025363555.1 Bacteroidota bacterium
AGTGTTTTTTGTTTTTGTTAGCATGATGCAAATCTGCAAGTTTTTATAATCCAAAAACCTTTTTCTTGCAGATTTTTTTAACTCTTTTTTCAACACCTGTTAATAATATCAATGGGTTCATTGTTTTTGAGGGAGGACTAAGTACTCATGGTGAAGATAAAAGTAAGCGTGGTTAACAACAAAGGCATCAGTTTATTATTTTAGAAACCCCCAAAGGGGCAAAAAACCACTTCGGAGGATAGTGCGAACTTCAGGAAACGTAGCGTGAGGGATTGTAGCGTCCCGCACGTGCGGGATTGTTGCGTTGGCACTTCGACAGGCTCAGTGTGACAGCGGGGGACAAAAAAGATTGGTAGCGAAAAGCCCGACCCCGATTCTTCATCGGGTGGCGCGCCCAAATAATTTCAAGCCATTTTTAGGGTGGTTTGAACCATACCCCCGACCCCTCTTCTTGAAGAAAGGAGAGGGGAGCCAGGATGTGAAGTACTAAATGTATTAAAAAGCGGACGGGAAGCGCAGCGTGAGGGATTGTAGCGGAAATCCTTTTTTGTTGCGTTGGCTTTTTATTGGAGTGGTACGTAAGCGGGGGACAAAAAAGATTGAAGCGAAAAGCCCGACCCGCAGGGGCACGCCCAAATAAGAAATTTTATTATTTTTAGAACCTCCAAAGGGGCAAAAAAGCCTCCTGGGAGGACCACCGAGGGGAATGGTTTTCGATTTGTGTTTTACTGTTTAATTAAACTGGTAGTGATTTTTGCAGAAAGCAAACAGAGAGGCATACTGGGTCCCGGGTGCACACTGCCCCCGCAAAAATAGAGGTTTTTTATTTTTTTTGAAAAATTTGGGTGACGCATAAAGGCTGCAAATTTGTTGTTGGAGGCATTGCCGTAAATAGCCCCGAAAGCGCTGGAGGTACGCTGTTCTACGAGGCGGGGGTCGAGTATTAGTTCGCATTCGATGAGGGGTCGGATGTCTGTTTTTAAAATCCTTGAAGCCTTTTTAATAATATTTTCGCGTGCCTCTGCCACCAGTTTATCCCAGTTTTGCCCGCTGTTATTGGGCACATTAATCATGGTGAACCAGTTTTCGCAGCCCGGGGGAGCATCGGTAATGGTGTGTTTGGAGGTGATGTTGATGTAAATAGTAGGGTCGTGGTATATGGCTTTTTCGTGGGTGATGTACCTGAATTCTTCGGGGTAATTTTCGCTGAACAAAATATTATGCAAACCCAGTTGGGCAAACTCCTTTTTTATTCCCCAGTAAAAAATAACTGCGGAAGAGGATTTTGGCTGGCGCAGGGTTTTTTCGGGCTTTGGCTGGTTGGGCATTAGATTTTTGTAGGTGTTGTACACATCTGAATTGCAAATGATGGTATCAAACGGAAGCGTTTGGTTATTGGTTTTAACGCCTGCTGCTTTTTTATTTTCCACTATAATTTCTTTTACCGGGCTCGAAAATTTAAAAACCACATCAATGCTTTTTGCAAGTTCTACGAGGGATTGTGTGATGCTGTAAATGCCGCCTATGGGGTAATAGGCACCTTCTATAATTTCGAGGTGAGGAATGACGTTGAGCGTGGCGGGAGCAAGGTAAGGGCTGGAGCCATTATAAGTAGCGTAGCGGTTAAATATCTGCACTAACTTTTTATCTGTAAATGCTTTTTCGTTGGCTTCATTCATGGTATCGAAAGCGCCTATTTTGCCAAAGTTGATGATGCCTTTTGCGATCGATTTGGTAAAATAGTTTTTGAATTTATGTAATGAATTGTGGAGAAACACATCAGCCGTTAAATGATAAACCTGTTCGGTGTTGTTAAGGTATTTCAAAATCGTTTCTTCCGAATCCTTTGTTTTTGCAGCCATGTGGGCAGCATATTCTTTTTTGCCATGATAGGAATCCAGGATGGTTCCGTCCTCAAAAAAATAGCGGTACACGGGATTTAAATGAACGTAATTAAAAAAATCGCGGGAATTTTTTCCGGAAAGAATAAATAATTCATCTACATATTGGGGCATGGTGAACACGGAAGGACCAAAATCGAACCGATAGCCTTTGTTTATTTCCTGCGATAGTTTTCCGCCCGGAAAACTGTTGGCTTCGAATACGGTTACTTTGTATCCTTTGTTTCGCATACGAATGGAAGCGGCTATTCCGGATATGCCGGAACCTATTATTGCGCAGGTTTTGTTGTTTTCTGTTATCATATTTTCTTTTTGTAAACTCTATTATTTTGAATTATGTGGGAGTGCTACTGATGAAGAATCGGGGGCGGGCTTTTGGCTTTTCTCTTTTTTGTTGAAGGACCAAAAATTAATAAAAGAAAAATACGGGGTTAGCGCTCCTGCCATTTAGCGCCTCTTGCTATGAGATATTTTACGGAAAGTTCGGCACCCCCGTTATGATGACTTACGGTGGAATAAGAAGAAGTGTTGATATCGTAACAAATGCCAATGGAAAAGTTGCTCATTTCAAAATTAACCTGGGGAATAAGGGCATCGCTGAAGCGATAATGAGCGCCTATTGAAATAGCTGATTCGGAAACAAAGCCGGTAACTTTGGTGGCGTTTCTAAACCGGTAGCGAACGAGTGCGCCAACGTTAAACTCGTTTGATTTGCCCTGGACAAAACAAACAAAGGAAGGGACAATGGAAACACTTGTGCCGGTAACATCGAAAAACCCGTTGATATTGACTACATATTTTCCATACAATTTTTCTACTGCGGAAAAATATTGTTGTTCGGGTCGGTTCATGTGGAAATAAGCAAAACCGACCGCCAGCCGTTTTTGCTCGTTGCGTTCCATGGTATTTTTTCCACTGTAATATTCATAATAAACGCCTGCGCTTAAATCAGTATAAAAAGCGGAAGTGAAGGCAACGGGTTCGTTGGGGTTAATGTTGTTGTCAAATCCTTTTCCATCATATTGGTCGCCCCAGCGCAAGGCGGAATAATCGGCTTTATGCTGGGCACCTCCCACTGAAATACCGATAGACAAAACAGACAAACGGGTAACCGGCAAAATGCCTGAAAAAGAAAGGGCGACTTCTGTTAATCCCACTTTTGCATCGCCTGCCTTGTCGCTGAAAAAATTAAGCCCAGCGCCAATGTGGGCTTTATTTGCTTTTTTAGCCAGGACAGGCAAATCGAAGGAACCGGCAAGAGTGTTGAAGGAATTTCCCATTGCCAACCATTGGTTTTTATAATTGAGTATTGCCCGTGCATACCCATCGTACACCCCCGTTGCGCCCGGATTAATTAATTGAGGAGTTTCGCTGAATTGAGAAAAGTGAATATCCTGGGCGTAAGCAGTGGTTAGCGAAAACGCAAGGAGTAAACTGATTATACTATATTTATAGTTCATGTAAATTAAATAAAGCTAACGAACAAGGGTAATGTTTCCTTTCAACTCCACGGGGGTTCCATTTGCCATGGTGCCTGATAATTTATAAGCAAACACACCAGGGTTGACGGGTTTACCATCAAGGGTTCCGTCCCAACCTATGGAACGGTCGGTGCTGTGAAACACCGATTGCCCCCAGCGGTTAAATATTTCGAAATCCATGTTTTGGATACTTCCTAATACATACAATACATCATTTACATTGTCTCCGTTAGGCGAAAATGCTGTTGGCACACCAGCATCGGAGCCACCGGGAGGGTCGGAGGGAGCACGGAACACGGCAATAAAATTATCGCTTGTAACAACAGTTACCCCCACAGAATCGGAAGTAGTGGAAGGCAAAGGAGTGTGTGCATTCATTTCCCAATGGTCGAACACATAACTTGCATTTGGCGTAGCTTTTAAAGTGGTTTCAATGTTACCGTAATAATTTCCGGTCCATGGGTAGGAGGATGGGGTAATTGTATTTATTTGGACGACACCTGCTCCGGCAGGTTGGACGTTGACAGTAATGGCAAAAGGTCCTGTTAACCCGTAACAGTTCACCATTCCGGCTGTGATGTCAATACACCGGTCGTTAATAAACTGTCGCATGGTGGCTACATTTTGCTGCCAGGTGGTTAAGGAACCGCCCCATTTGGAAATTTGCCCGGGCATTTCGGGAGCAATCTGCGCTATCATACTATCTAAAAGAGGAACTGCAAAATCGCAACTGAAGGCGGTATTTAATAAATCAGCATAGCGGGTAATGTATAATTGTTTAAAAGTAGGATTTTTTAACAACGAATCTAAAATCAAGGTATGTCCCTGTCCGCCAGGGTCGGGCAACGACTCCGGAGCACAAGGGTCGGCTGTGGGCAACTGGCTGGGTATGCCGGTATAATTGATATAATGCCCGAAAGTAGCATCATTATCCCACAGTATATATCTCCATTTGTGTGCCTGTCCGCCTGATGCTATACCATGCCACCAACCGGTATTCCAGTTTAACCAGTCGGAAGTAACCGCCCATGAGTTTAACAGAAAATAATCTATTAAACTTTTTACATTTAATAAACTGTCGGCATGGTGATAATTAGCTGCCACCGCCATGTTATTAGTAACAATGTAATTCTTCAATGTGTTCCAATCGGTTTGCGCCTGCGGTCCGCCATATTTGCTCCAGGTAGCCCCCCAGGTCATCAAAAACTGCAAACTGTCTTTATTTCCCTGGTTATAATAATAGCCCGTATAATCATTGTCATCCACCTTTTCGCGGATGTCGTACACTCCCCAATATTGCCCGTTTACATAAAGAATGGCAGGAGACCAGGTTCGTTCGTCCAAATGTAAATTTCCGCGCTGTGATAAAGTATGTACGTAGGAATCGCGAATATGTGCGCCCCCGGTTTCAAAAGGATAATTGTCGTTTGCAGCAGCTTTTATAATTATCCTGGCAAACGAATGACGGGAAGTATTGACAAAAAATTTGGTGTTTAGAGCATAATTATAACCCATTTCATCATCGCAAATAAAATCAATTCCTCTTTGCTGATAAGACCATGAATCATTTCCATGTTTATTACTGTTTCCTTCGCTCTCGGCTTTCAACTGTTTGTTTACATCAAAATATTGTAAACCTGTTTCAGGATAAAATTGGGTTCCTGTCATTAAGGTCATTATACTATCACCAAAAATGGAAACTACTCCTGTGGTATGGGTTACGCCTATAAAATAAGTGCTGCTGCGAATAAAACTTGCCGGAACAAGCGGGTTGGTACTAAAGGCACGCGCCCTCACCACAGTAGTGGTGGCTATGGAGATAGGGGCAGTGTAAAGAGTGGAAGACTGTGTAGGGGTGGAACCGTCCAGGGTATAATAAATGGAAACCGCTAAATCGGGAGAAGAAAGCACGAGGCTTTGAGTTCCGGGATAAAAGCCCGCAGGAATATTGGTGTTAGGACGGGTAGCATATTCCGTTTTGGCTCCCGTATTAGAAGCTCCCGGTGTAGGTGTTGTGAACACTGCCCAGCTTCCTCCCCCGTCAGGGTTTCGACCACGGGAATGAGTAACTAAATTAGGTTTCAGGGTAAGAGAATCAATGATAGTTCCGGAAGGATTGGAAAAAACAATGTTATCGGGTTTGGTTTGAGTAAAGGTAAAGTTAGTATGGATATTGCCTGCTACCACCGTGTTTTTGCCCGAAGCCCAGATGCGCAAAAATCCGCTGGCAGCAATGGTGGAACCTGCCGGGAAAACATATTTTAATGGTTTGTTTTTATTATCGCTAAGGTGATAGCCGGCAAGACTTACCGCACTTCCGCCAGCGTTATACAGTTCCACCCAGTCGGAGGTTTTTCCGAAATCGTCCGCTATGGTTCTGTTGGCGCACGAATATTCATTTATCATTACCTGGCTGTTTGCCTTATTGATAAAGAATAACAAAGCTAAAGTAACAATAACTAAACGAATGTATCTTTTCAAATTCATCGTAACAAATTTATTTGGTTTTTAATTATCCGATAAAAGTAGAGTTAAATTTTTGATTTACAAAATAATGTTATTACAAGTATAACAATGCTTACAATAAAGGGGAGAGGTGGTATTTTTTGGGCGTGACCCCCGATGAAGAATCGGGGGTCGGGCTTTTGCTCCAATCTTTTTTGTCCCCCCGCACATTGCAACGCGACAAAAAAGGATTTCCGCGACAATCCCTCACGCTGCGTTTCCTGAAGTAGGCTCGTAAAAATCCTTGTTATATATCGTCCCTACGGGACTTGTAGAGGTAATCGGGGGAATTTATACTACCGATATTTAATCCCTACGGGATAACTAAAGTGTGGTTTTATGCTCCGTTAGGAGCAAAATATAGGTAGGAAAGAAAATGAAAACCTGTCTCGTCCTGAAAAAGGTTGACGATTTAATTGATTACAAATATTGATAAAAACTTCAAACATTCATCAAAATGTTTGAAGTTTTTTTATTTTTTTAATTTTATAGATTGCTGACTATGCATTTGTTTTGGAGTTAACATTTCACAACTTAAATGTGGTCTTTGAGTATTGTAAATATTTATTCCTTGCTTTGTTTGATAATAGGCATCT
>JANYDQ010000346.1 GCA_025363555.1 Bacteroidota bacterium
ATGTTTCAAACAATCTTCATCATCTTTAAATTTCTCCTGAAACTCAAATATTGTGAGGCTTTTATATTTTGCTTCCATTTCTTGTTTTATTTTGGCTGCAAAGTTAAGAAGTTTATATTATTTATAAAGTGCCTAATTCAAAAAGAGTAATTATTAATGGTTAACGGTAAATGGTTAATCAAAAAAAATTCTGCTACGATTTCTCGTAGCAGGATTTTTTATTTAATATGATTGTTCTTAGCTTCTTAGAAAAAACATCAAAAAATATTTTTCCGAATAGCTTTTATAACAGCCTCCGATTTAGAATGTACCTGTAGCTTCGAGGAAAGAGAAGCACATGGACAACATAAAGTAGTTGTTGTACAACTAAAAAATTATTAAAATTGTATATAAATCAGATTTTACCTTTTTAAAATAGCCATGTGTAACCCCAAAAATACTTGATCATCCACCACCAGCCCCCATTTGTAAATTTGTACTTATTCGTAATTTGTAACCAATAGCGCAGCGAACCAATCTTACACATCCGGGAAACTAATGAACTATCAACCCTGCCATTTCTTTTTTATTATAATCTGCAATTAATAGGGTGTACCATATTACTCCAAGCAAATACATTCCGGCAGTTATCAAGAAAATATTTACATAAGCCACATCCAGGTGACGAAGTATTCCAAATCCTATGGCACTGAAATAAGCAGCTCCGGACCAAATTGCTGATGTAAGTGCGCTTACCATTTCGCGGTTTCGTTCTCCCACGTATTTCATTGTTATTTCCGAAGTCATTGGAACAGCAGTACTCATCAGTGGTTGACGAAGTAAATAAAATAGTGAAGCAATTACAACAGAGAAACTAAGTGTATTGTAATACTGTGTGGTTGCCATTATGATTAAACAAAATATCGCCATCAGTTGTGTTCGCGAAACGGCTTTGCGGTATCCCCACCTGTTTTTTATTTTCGGAACATACATGGCTACAATGGTTACTAATACTGCTGTTGTAAAATTAAGGTATGAAAATGCGGATGTACTCATATTATGTACATTCGCAAAAAATAAACTCATAAATGGAATGGTAAATCCTGCTCCGATGGCAATAATGGTGGTTGGCACTAATGCACGAATTATAATTTTCCAGTCGTATTCTTTCAGGTTACTTCGCTTCTCATTAATAACCGGAACATGTTCTTTTTTATTTATCCTCATCACAAAATAAACTCCCGCAAATCCTATAGCACTGATGGCAAATAGTAAATTCTGTTCGGAGAATACGGTTTTATTTATCCCGTTAAATACCGCCACCACCAAACTACCGGCTATGCTTGCAATGCTCCAGGTAGCAAAGTTTAAGGTAATGGCTAATGTTTGTTGATGTTTGGGAGCATTGCGAATAATGTAAGGCAAAATAGGAATCTGGATAAACGTATAAGCAGTGCCCCAAAGCAAATGCGAAACCAATAACAAACCGGTGGAATGAATATGCACCCCTATTAAAATCAGTACTGCAAAAAACGGAACACCAATAGCAGCAATGTAAAACATGGGCAGTATTTTTCTTCCCTTTATATACATGCCCAGGAACAATGCCAGGGCAAGCATTCCTAAATAACGATAGGAAGTAAAATGGGCATATTGGGCATCGGAGAAATGCTCTGCTTTCATATAAAGCGGGAGTACAGTAATAAAAGTTACGTTGATTATTTGCACAAACAATTCCACAATTACTAAATTGTGAAACGCCCGGTCTAATTCTAAATACTCTTTTATTGTTTTGTACATACTTAAAATTTGAAATTTGAAATTTCAGAATTCAAATATTTAATTATCATTTCAATTTCACCCGGCTCAAACCATTTTATTTCTTCATCTCTCTTGAACCATGTGAGTTGGCGTTTTGCATATCTTCTTGTATTTTGTTTTATTAAATCAATAGCCACATTCCATTCGGTTTTTTCGTCCAGGTAATCAAACAGTTCTTTATATCCTACTGTTTGAAGGGAGTTCATGCCTTTATATTTTTGCAATAGTTTTACTTCTTCCACCAGTCCGTTCTCTATCATTTTATCCACTCTTTTATTTATCAGTTCATACAAGGTTTTCCGTTCCGTATTCAAACCAATTTTAATAGTTTTAAAATTTCTTTGTTTGGTTTTTCCTTCTCTTAAAGATGAATATGTTTTTTGTGTTGTTAAGCAAACTTCCAGCGCTCTGCTTATCCGTTGCGGGTTTTGTAAATCTACTTTGCGATAATATTCTATATCCAACTCCTTTAATAACTCTTGTAAACCTTCTATTCTCCTTTCTTCATATAAAGTATTTATTTTATTTCTTACAGCAATGTCGGCTTCCGGCAAAACATCAAATCCTTTACAAACTGCATCTACATATAATCCCGAACCGCCAACCAAAATAGCAATATCATCTTTCAAAAATAATTTATCAAGCAATTGAATCGCATCCGTTTCATATTTCCCTACATTATAATCTCCCGAAACAGAATGCGAATCAATAAAATAATGAGGCACACCCTGCATTTCCCCCACAGATGGTTTAGCTGTACCAATATTCATTTCCCGGTAAAACTGCCTGGAGTCAGCTGAAAGAACGGAACATTTCAGTTCTTTCGCTATCAAAATACTTAATGAAGTTTTTCCGGTTGCGGTGGGTCCAACAATTACGATAAGGGTTTTAGCCGGCATTTTTTAGTTAACCCTTTTCAAGTCAAACCCCTGCCGGTTTTCTCCATCGGGCAGGGGTATCTGTACATTATTATTAAATAAATATCACTAATCTTCTTCGGTATGCTCCTCAAAATCCGAAGCCTCCATGTCGTCTGCATCCATTTCTTCCTCTTCACCTTCTTCTGCTTCCAACTCCACTATATCATCATCATCTTTGGCGTTGTAAGCATCTGCATCATCTGCTACCGGTTCTTCTTCATCAAACTCTTCTTCCTCTTCAGCCAGGGCAGGCAATGCAACAGCTAAATATTGTTTTGGTGCATCATCCACACTTTTTGCTATTCTCGGATACGTTATTTTGGCATCATCCGGAAGTATTTTTATCAGCTCCACCAAAAAAGTCCATTGTGCAGCAAAATCATATACATACACAAACTTCTGGTGAGGATCATCTATCAGCGTAGCCATTTTACACTTATTCATCAGTTTTTTTTCAGCTGCATTTTCCTGCTTTGTCTTTTTCTGCGCTGCTGTTTGTTCTGGTTTGTAAATTATCTCATCTCCCTTTCTCCAATAATCATCACTAATAAAAAACGAAGCATTATGAATGGTATCAAACCCTACGGATTGTAAAATTATAAAATGAAATTCCTCAAAAGTCTGTACCGACTTAATTTCTACTTCTCTGTAAACTTCTTCGTTATCTTCAAACGATACTTTAAACCTGTAAACCGACATTATGTAATTTGTTAAATTGTTTTATTCTTTTCGAGAACAAAAATAAGAATTATGTTTTAATAAATTCTAAATCTTAAATTCTAAATTCTAAACCAGCTACTCTCCCACTAATGAACGATTAACCCCAACTCCCTTCCTTTGTTCACCATAAACTCGTATGCCTTTTCATACTCATTCGGAATTACGCCATCCAAAATAGCCTCCCGTATGGCATTTTTTATAATCCCTACCTCACGGCATGCAGGTATATTAAATGTTTTCATAATATCTTCACCCGTTATTGGCGGTTGCCAGTTCCTGATGCTGTCTTTCTCTTCCACCTCTTTCAGCTTTTCCCTCACCACCTCAAAATTCTTTAAATACTTCTGCACCTTATATTCATTTTTAGAAGTAATATCTGCCTCACACAGTTTCATCAAATCATCCACATCATCACCCGCCTCAAAAAGCAATCTCCTGATAGCACTATCTGTAACTTCGCTCTTTGCAAGTACTATAGGGCGAAGATGCAGCAATACCAGTTTTTGAACATACTTCATTTTTTCATTCAGCGGAAGTTTCAGTTCCGCAAATACCTTCGGCACCATGCGCGAACCTTTGTCCTCATGCCCGTGAAAGGTCCATCCATGTTCTGCTTCAAAACGTTTGGTTTGGGGCTTTGCAATATCGTGCAAAATAGCTGCCCATCGCAACCACAGGTCATCCGTAGTTTTACAAATATTGTCCAGCACCTCCAGGGTATGATAAAAATTATCCTTATGCCCCTTGCCGTTTATAATTTCCACCCCCTGCAACAATACCATTTGTGGAAAAATAAACGGAAGCAACCCTGTATCAAACAAAAGTTTAAAACCAATTGATGGCTTCTTTGCCATAATAATTTTATTCAGCTCATCTGTTATCCGTTCCTTTGAAATAATTTTTATTCTCTCCTTGTTCCGTGCAATGCTCACGAGCGATTCCTCCACTATCACATAATCCAGTTGAGTAGCGAACCTTATTGCCCGCATCATTCGCAGGGGGTCATCGCTGTAGGTAATATCCGGGTTGAGCGGAGTGCGGATTACCTGCTCCTCCATATCTTTATACCCGCCAAAGGGGTCCAGCAATTCACCATAACTTGCCCCGTTCAGCGAAATAGCCAAGGCATTAATCGTAAAATCTCTTCGGTTCTGATCATCCTCCAGCGTCCCGTTTTCCACAATCGGCTTCCTGCTTTCCGCCCTGTACGACTCCTTCCGTGCTCCCACAAACTCAATATCATATTCCTCAAAAACCAACTGTGCCGTCCCGAAATTTTTATATACATTCACATAATACCCCTCACCCAAACGCTTCGCAACCCTTTCCGCCAGTTCTATCCCGCTCCCCATCGCCACAATATCAATATCCTTGCATGGTCTGTGTAAAATCAAATCCCGCACCCAACCACCAATTACATAAGCACCAATACCCATCTCATCAGCACAGTCGCCAATAATTTTAAACACCGGGTGAGTTAAATTTTCTTTCATCGCCCGCAAAGATAATTTTAATTCAGCACACATACCTTATTTCACGCCAACTCCAATTACCGATAACTCACAAGAAAAAATAAAACCTTATAGAAGACAAAGAGACCCGCATGAGTTTTTTTAAGAGTTACAAAAAAATAAAATTCTTTTTAGTTTTCCTTCATACCCTTTTTTTTATCTTGCTTCGGCTAATAGGTGTAAACAAAAAAACTCCCGCTCTTATCAAAGAGCGGGAGTTTTTATTAACCTGGTCAGGAAAGATTACATAAATCGAACGCTGTTACGTTTGGCATTTCTATGACCCACAAAAATGCCACGATAGGCAAGCATTAACTCAAAACCACCAACTGAATGCGAAGCAGGAGTTAACCCTGATATATTTACATCATAAGCAATAGAGCCCGAAACATCAGCATAATCAAATTTAAAAGTAACAAAAAACGCATCATGTAAACGATAAAAAGCACCTATGTGCATTGCCTTGTCGTTCCTGTTATCGGTATAATGGGAGCGGTCGGAAAGCACAAATTTAAAATTTAAACCTGCATCCACCAGCAACGAACTTCCTTGTTGAGCCACCAGCACAGCAGGTTCTAAGGTAGTATTACTTGTTTCGCTCAACTTATAATTTACCAGCCATTGAAAACCAAGTTTAGGGTATAGTCTGTCGTTTGCTCCCGTTAATGAAACATTTGGCGCTAAGAAATGATGAAAGGAAAACCCTAATGCACTCCGAAACAAATGGTCGGTATTAAAATTCCACACTATACCAGTTGACATATCTAAATATCCTACAGCACCACCTAAAGGTTCGCCACTTGGTAAACCCGGGTTGTAAGATGTGTTGGACGCATCCCATTGGCTATCCCATTTAAGGGGTGCAAGGGTAACCACCTTGGTGGCATATCCTATTTCGTAACCTAAGGTAATATTATGTTTTTGTCGTCCCCCTATAAATTTTGTAAAAGACACGAGAAGATTATAGGCGTTGGTTTTTAACCTCACAGGACCTTGATTGTCATTATTAAAATTGATACCCGCTGCAAAAAAATCCTGATTTTTCATTTTCTTTTTAAATATAGGAGCATCAAGGGCAATGGTAAAGGTTTTGTAAGGATTGGTAACCGTAAACCATTGCATACGGTATAGGGTGGATGCTCTCAAGTCTCCATTAAACACGCCCGTATTTCCGGGATTTAATGTAATCGGTGAACTGTAAAACTGGGAAAAATGCTGGTCCTGGGCAGAAACAGAAATTGCAATAGCAAAAAGAGATAATAAAAGGATAGTTACTTTTTTCATATTATTTGTAGTTTCAGAATTAAATTCTATTTAATGATTATTAAGTTATCTAAACAAGGTGATGCTACCATTCTCTTTTACGGTTTGTCCATTACAATAGGTTACTGATAATTCATACACAAAAGTATTTTCGTTCAATGGTAAACCATGTAAAGTACCATCCCATGTTCCTGCCTTAGGGTCCTTTTCATCGTATTCGGAAGTTTCAAATACTTTCTCTCCCACCCGGTCAAATATTTTCAGATTCATATACTGGATACCTCTTCCATGTACTTTCAAAAGACGATTTACCGCAATGTCGCCTTCGGGGGCAATACCGGTTGGCATAAAATAATTATAAACCGCAGTATCTCTAACCATTACTGTATCTGTAGAGGAACAACCGTTTATATCATTGTATTGTACCCAATACTGTTCTGTAATAACAGGTAAAATTGTTGCAGTTTGACAAGTGGAACAAGAAATGGAACCAAAAAATGTACCCCACAGATAGGAAGAACCGGCAGGAAATGCTGTCAATTCCACAGGTTCGCAAGCATTGCCGACACCGTTTCTTGGTGAAATGCTAACTTGAATAGGTGCTACCACATGTATGTATTGAGTCCTTACCAAAGTATTTGTATCGCCCTGCGCATTTGTTACTGTTAAAATGGCGGTATAATTTCCAGGAGTGGTAGTAGAATAACAAACTTGCCCTGGATTTTGAACATTAGAACTGGAAGGAATTCCTCCTGGGAATAGCCATAACCAGCCGGTTGTATTTGCTGAACTCGAATCGTAGAAAGTAGTGCACCCGCTACTATTAGTGCATAAGTATAACGGAGATGCCCCAAATCCTGCAACAGGGGGAACACAAATTTGAACAGTTACAATTGCAGTCGCTGTACCGGTACAACCTGCTGTAGTTCCGGTAACGGTATAAGACGTAGTTAAGGTAGGAGTGGCTGTAGCTGAATCTGTGGTTGATGAAGAAATTGCACCTGCCGTCCAGGTATAAGTCGTAGCACCTCCTGCTATTAAAGTAGCAATTTGCCCGGAACAGATGGTAGGTGAATTGACCGTTACAGGTAAAGGAGGAGAAATAGTAACCGTTGATACTGCTGTATTTGAACAATTACCTGTAGTTCCGGTAACGGTATAAGTTGTAGTAACAACAGGTGATGCGCTTGCTGTACTGGTTCCGGTAGAGGTCGCTCCGGCAGACCATGTATAAGAAGTGGCTCCTGATGCGGTAAAATTAAATGTACCTCCTGCACAGATTGTTCCAGAGTTTACACTTACCGTTGGCGGTGCAACAATAGTAATGGTAGAAGTTGCAGTAACGGCAGGGCAACTGGTAGTAGCTGCAATAGTATTAGTTACTGTATAAGTACCGACAGAGCTGCTTGATAGAGTAACCAAACCGGTTCCGGCATTTATTATTAAACCTGGAGGGGTAGCAGAAAAAGTACCTCCAGTTCCACCACCGCTGAAAGTAGGAGTGGGGTTAGTTCCATTATGACAATAAGGAGAACCTATATAACTAAATGTGGCAGATTGCGCAGCAATAATTTGTATTGTAGAACTAAAAACTGTGGGAGGACAGCCTCCTCCATTGGTAACAGTGTTGGTAACAGTATAAGTACCCACTGCACTTGAATTCAAGGTAACCGCCCCGCTCGCGTTCATTGTTAAGCCGGCAGGGGTAGAAGTAAACGTGCCTCCCGGACCGGCACCATTGCTATAAGTAGGTGATGGGTTTAATCCGGCAGTACAATAAGGACTTCCGATGTAACTGAAATTTGCAGGCGCTGTTGCAATAATGGTAATGGATGAGGGAAATGTAGCTTGCGGACAGCCGCCCGAAGCTGCAATAGTATTGGTTACTGTATAAGTTCCCGCAGCAGAGTTTAGTAAATCTACAACACCAGTGGTTACACTCACAAAAGTTAATCCTGCTGGTGTTGCAGAAAATGTTCCTGCGCTTCCTCCACCGCTGAAAGTTGGTGATGGATTTGGTGAACTCTGGCAATATGGAGAGGCTGTATAACTGAACGTGGCAACCGGGGCAAGTGTAATGGTAACGCTTACTGTTAAACTGGTAATGCAATTTGGTCCGGGAGTAGTGTAAGTTACCGAATACGTTCCTAACGGAGAAGTCGCTAAATTAATAAGTCCTGAATTTGCATTTATAACCAATGTACCGGGGTTTGCTGTAAATGTACCTCCGGGAGTACCTGATATAACCGGTGTTGGATTTGTGCCTGACTGACAAAAGGTATTAGATGAGTAAGCAAAAGTAGCATCCTGGACGGCACTGATAGTAATGGAAGAAGTAAAAGTAGCAGGAGGACACCCACCCGAAGCGGCTATGGTATTGGTTACATTGTAGGTTCCGACCGCACTTGCAGTAAGGTCCACTTGTCCCGCAGCACCGCCTGCCAGAAATACTAACCCGCCCGGAGCAGAGGTAAACGATCCTGCAAATCCGCCCCCGCTATAAGTAGGCGATGGATTTGCGGCATTTGTACAATAAGGTGTGGCTGTGTAGCTAAAGGTAGCAACCGGGTTACCAGTAATGCAAATGTTAGAAGTGGAGGAGTTTGGACAAATACCATTAGTGGTATAAGTAATATTATAACAATTGATGGCACTGGTAGCTACCGTTATCTGGCCGGTAGCAGCGTTTATTGTTAATCCTGCGGGGGTTGCGGTAAAGGTACCCCCGGGCGTATTAACAGTAGGTGTTGGGTTAGCACCCGACTGGCAATAGGAAGGGGCAGAATAATTGAAGGTAGCATCATCGGGGGCACTGATGGTAAGATTAAATCCGTTGTTACTGCCTGTTACGGCAGGGTTGGAACTTACCACCTGGATTAAATACCCTGATCCCGGAGGCGTGTTGCAAGGGATGGTGCAGGTAATAATTCCTGCATTGGCAGTACTGTTCAATATCCCAATGTTAACAGGTGTAGCAAAACTGCCCACTGCATTAGATAATTGCGCTTTATAAATATTAGAACCGTTAAAAGTACCTGTGCTTGAAAATGGAACATTGACTGTACTGCATGCACAGTATGGACCTGTTAATGCTCCCGTGGTAATTGTATTTCCTGAAACAGGGGTGGAAAGAGTTATATCATCCACAGCAAAAGAAGGGTCGGCACCGGTTGCGTCATCGTTATTAATCCAACGAAATGCAATTTTTACAGTGGGGTTATTATCACAAGCTGGTGGCAAAAGAAATGAAAAGGCTGTCCAAATACCTTGAGGTGCACAAGTTAAAGGGGTTTGATTTGGAGTTGCAAGGAATGTCCATGTTGCACCATTATTTGTTGAAAATTCAATTTCACTATAATCAACATTAAATTGCCCGTTTTGCATGTAGAGAAAATTAACTGAAATGCCAACATGCCCTGTACAATTAATTGTTGGAGATTCTGCTCTGGTATCTGTAAGGACACAAATTCCGAAACCACACGAACCTCCGGCATCATACGATGCACCATTATCAGTAACTACTCCATCATGAGCTCCAATATGTAAAGTTTGATTAGTTAATCCTGCTGTGTTGCCACAACCATCCCCGCAAATACCTACTCCCATACCTGCTTCTGTGGCACTTACATACCAAACATTTGCTTGAGGATCATTGGCAGATGGTAAAGAAATTGTCCATGGTCCATTGACTCCAGTATAAGCATTAGCAAATTGACCTTGAGTAGCTGCACAAGTTCCGGTTCCGAAATTCTCCGTCCAGAAAACCTGGGCAGTTAAATGAAAAGAAAAAAGCAATGAAAACAGGGCTATGGCTGCTCTGATTTTATTGCTCTTTATTGTAAAAAGGGTAATTGTTTTTTTCATGGATACTAATTAATTGTATTTTATAAACTTATATAATATGAATTGGTTGTTCCTTTTTTATTTGCCTGCCAAAAGTAATAACTATTTTAATATAACAGGCAGGCTATATAAAAATAAAAAGGTGAAGTTTAAAAGCCATTTATTGAAGCGCTTTTGGTTTCTGCCTTTTTATGCTCACCAGTATAGATACTAAAAATATAAATTTGGTTGCATGGTAGCATGCTATTTTTTAAAATTAGTTGGTTATTAACAAAAAACAGGGTTTTTGTTAATGAATAACTACCTAAATAATTGTTCAACTTAAAAATTTGTTCCATTTTTGCGCTCCGGTTTTTCAAAAATCAAACTATTTATGCTATGATTAAAGTAATACTTTCAAAAACAAGTCTTTTATTGTGTTTTTTGCTTTTGATACCCGTTCTTATCTTTAGCCAGGATAACAAGGACAAGGCAAAAATAACTCAAAACAATGCTCCGTCTAACGGGGGTTTTGAAAGAACCATCAGGAAAGGAAACGAAGGTTCGGGCTGGTCGTGGGGAACGATGGGGCATGGAAGTTTTGACCAAACCATTGAATTGTTTAAAACCGATGAATTTTTTAAACCTGATAAGGATGTGCTGGTTTATAAACAAGGGCAGTTCAGGTACCGGGTGTTTACTCACGGAGAGATTAATTATATAGAAGTAAGTTATGGTTTTGGGAATTATACCTATGTAACCAAACCCTGATTTTTTGTTATTTCAATTTCCCGGAAAGGTTCTCTTCCATATAACGGAAAGCCCGTTGCCGATTCTTCATCGGCAAACGCCCAAATGTTTTAGTTTATTTAATTTTTGTACTCCCTACAACATTACGTTGACCCAAACAAAGTCTTTGGTTGGAATAACCAGGGTTTGTTTGGAGTAACGGGAAACTTGTTTTTTGTTTTTGGCAAAAAAAAACGGTCTAAGGAAAAACGAAACGGCAGGTTGGAAAAACGAAACGGTTTTTTTTCTTAAAGCCGTTTTCTGAGTAAAGAAGTGGACATTTCGGCTGCTATCATCTATTTTTCTTATTTTTGCCCTCAATTATGATAAAAAGCAAAAAAGTAGTGGTGGTGCTTCCGGCATATAATGCTGCACAAACGCTTGAAAAAACGTATAACGAAATTCCGTTTGACATTGTGGATGAGGTGGTTTTGGTGGATGATGTGAGCAAGGACGATACGGTGGAAGTGGCGACCCGGATTGGGATAAAGCACATTATAAAGCACCAGCAGAACAGGGGTTACGGGGGCAATCAAAAATCGTGTTACGATAAAGCGCTGGAGCTGGGTGGCGACATTGTCATCATGCTTCACCCGGATTATCAATACACTCCGCTGCTTATTTCTTCGATGGCAAACATTATTGCTAATGATTTATACCCGGTGGTTTTTGGTTCGCGCATTTTGGGAAAAGGTGCTTTGAAAGGGGGAATGCCGATGTATAAATATATTTTTAACCGGTGTTTAACGCTTTCGCAAAATATTTTAATTAACCAGAAACTGTCTGAATATCATACCGGGTACCGGGCTTTTTCGCGCGAAGTACTGGAAACGGTAAATTATGAGGCTAATAACGATGATTTTGTTTTTGATAATGAAATGATTTCACAAATATTTATGGCCGGTTTTGAAATTGCAGAAATAACCTGCCCCACCAAATACTTTCCGGATGCTTCTTCCATCAATTTCAGCAGAAGTATGAAATATGGCTTAGGGGTTTTAAATGTTTCGTTCAAACATTTTTTTTATAAAATGGGTTTGAATAAAAGTAAGATTTACGATAAGAAAAAATAAATTATTTTTTTGGAAAACGAACCAAAAACACAAACCCGTTTTTTCTGTAAATTTCTTTGAGCTCACTATATCTTTTTTCCATTTCATCCGAATCAATATTTTTGCAAACAAAATAAGTTGGCTTATCAATTTTTCCGCGAAGCAGCCAATCCATATTCAAACTGTTTTTATTTACAGGTTGTTTTTTATGAGAATAAAATAAATAAGCATAACTTTTATAACCGTAAGTTTCAACATAACAGTCTTTGTTCTGTAAATACTGATAAAACTCAATAGCCGCTCCCTGGGAGTATTGCTCAATTTTGGGAGCAACTATTAACGCAGACATATTTACAACAATTAAACTTATAATAAAAATACCTGTAAGCCCGGCAGTTGTTTTATTCCTGTAAATTAATAACAGCATGGCACCCACGCCAACTATTAATAACGCACCAATTAATCCTTCCCAACCAGTCCAGTGAACAGTGGCTTTCAGATTTTCAACTGCAAACAGGTCGTTAATTAGTTTTGCAGAAATAATATCCTGTTTGCATTTGTCAATAAATGGCAATGCTAAAATAAGTGTGCCAATAATGGTGGTTATGCTCATTAATAAAACAGAAGTTGATTTTTTCCATTTCATTTCTGCATTCATTAATTTATAAATAACATAAGCGCCCATGAAACTCAAAGGGAAATAGCATAACGAAGAATAATGAACAATTTTTGTTTTTACAATGCTGAATAAAATAAGCACTACAAAAAATAAAATGAGCATCCATACTTTAAAATGTTTTTGAAAAGGAGTATCATATATACTTTTTTTAAAGCTTCGCAAAGCAAACACAGAAACAGGGAAACAGCCAATTAATAAAACAAGCCAGTGGTAATAAAACGGTCCGCCATGACCAGCGTCTTCGGTATTTAATAACCGGATTTGATATAGAAAAAATTCTTTGATGATACTTGTATTGCCTGTAACTATAAGCATGAGGAACCACAAACCGCCAACTGAAGCAACTGTAATTATAAATAACATTACCTGTCTTGAATTCATTATGGGCTGAAAACGCCTAATAGCCCAATATACACCAACGCATAAACCAAAAACCAAAACCGCAACAGGTCCTTTTGTTAAAACTCCTAAGCCAATAAAAAGTGCGGAAAAAAGCAGCGAACGATTTGTTTTATTATTTGTAAATAAAATAAAATAACAGATTCCGCAAAAAATAAAAAGATTAAACCAGGGGTCAATAATTCCGGATTTGAAATAAAAGTGAGGCAACAAAGACCCTGCATAAGCCAATACCCATATTAGCCCGAAACGTTCATCCCCTAACTTTCTCCCGATATTGAATAAAACTAGTAAGGTAACAATTCCGCATATAGCATTTGGCAAACGAGCAGCAAATTCATTGATTCCGAACACAGCCATAGAAGCTGCCTGCATCCATATAAATACAGGGGGCTTTTCCCAAAACGGTTGGAAATTTATTTTGACTGAAAAATAATCGTGGGTAACAAGCATTTCTCTTGCACATTCCGCAAAGTTTATTTCGTCCCAATCGAACAAATGTACGGCACCCAAAAAAGGAACAAACAGAAAGAATGCAAGGAGGGTAATTAAAATATTATTTCGGAGAACAGTGGAATTCATTAGCCTTTAAAAAATTTGATAACAGAATGGTTCATCCTGTCCGCATTTATTTTATTTATAAAATAATAGACAATCAAAGTAATGGATACTCCAATTAATGAACCGGCATACACATCTTCAAAAAAATGCTGTGATAAATAAATCCGGGAATACCCTACCAGGAAAGCCACTACACAGAAAATCAATTTATAAATTTTTTGTTCAACAATTAAAGCCAATGCAAGGTATAATGAAAATGCACAGGTGCTGTGCCCGGAAGGAAAACTGTTGTATAAATAATTATCCACTCCCGGAACGAAGTACAAATCGTGCATTCCTTCAAAAAATTTTTTAGGTCTTACCACATCTGCAAACAAGGTATGCTTGAGCAACTGGGTGATTAATGCAGCAATAATATTAGCTACCCCCACAAATAAGGCGTTCCTGAAATTAATAACTGCCAGGATAAGTACAACAAGGGTAGCCGTTATACCATCGCCAAGAAAAGTGAAGTAGTAAAAAAAGGAATCAAAAAAAGAATTGTGAAAAGAATTAAACTCCAGGTGCTTCTCTGCCTTCGTATCCAATATTATCCACCCAATACCAAAAAAAACAAAAATAAGGTAAGGAAATAAAAACAGGAAATTGGTTTTGAGAAAAGCTTTCACATCAACAAGTTTCACCGAAAAAAATAAAGGTAATAGTAAATAGACAAACTAAACGGGTTTAGTAAGTAGCTATTGCATGCAATAATTTTTCAATCTGGCTATCCCAAAGGCGTTTGGAAGTATCTAAATCAGAATCATCATCTAAAAAATCAGTGATAATTAAAGAAACATCTTTAGCTATTGCATCTACCATGATGCGGAATTCGAAATAAGTGCCATCGGTTTTTTCAAGCCATTGCAGTCTGATAAACTCATTTTCCTTCACTCCTGTTATTTTTGCTTTTTGCGCACTACCGTCCCACACAAAAGTATAAACACCTTCATAAATGCTTGCCTCGTCCGCAAACCACTCCACCAAGCCCGAAGGAGAGGAAAGGAATTCGAAAAGAATGGCAACAGTGGTATTCATTACATACTCCAGGGTATATTTGCCCTTCGGTTCTTTTTTGGAAACAGGGGCTGCTTTTTTATTTGCATTCTCAACCGGTGCCACCGATAAAGAAGTCATAGGATTCACAAATGTTTTTAATATCCGTGGTTTTTTTGGTTGAGAACGAAGTTTTTTAGTAGAACGAATAAGCTGTTCTACCAACTCATCATGCAAAATTTCAGGTTCCTCATCATCCCCTTTGTTTTTCTTTTTCCTTCCACCCTTTCTTCTTTTGTATTTTTTCTTTTCCCCCAGAACGAAAGCAGGTTTTTCGGGTTCAGCAGCCCGTGCTGATGATTTAACAGGTTTAACCGGTTTCTTCTCCTTCACCACTTTCATAGGTTTCTTTACTTCCTTTTGAACTTCTTTCGGGGATTTAGAAACGATTTTTTTGTCCGCCACCTTTTTGGCAGGCTTTGCGGGCTCTGAAATTTTCTTACTTAAAGCAGGTTTTGGTTTAGCGGCAAGTTTTTTAACTTCCGGCTTACTCACTTTCTTCATTACTTTTTTTACAATTGGTTTTTTCTTCACACTATTTTTAGTCTGCTTTTTAGACATGGTTTTGGTTAGAGGTTTCATTTTTTTACTTGTTCCTTCTTCGCTTTTTGAGGAGCGAATTTAGATTTTACAGGCATTACAGCCATTATTATCTTTTTAGTTTTAGTTGTTTTCTTGCTCATTTAAACTGTTTGCTAAAACAATTATGGCGCAATATATATAAAAATCTTTAGCACTTCGAAAAAGAGTAGAGAAAAAATTTAAAAATCCTCTTTAACTTATGAAAATATAAACTGTATATTTGCGCCCTTAAAATTTAAAAATCTTTGTTGGTTGCCATTACAAACAGCATTAATAGTGGTTTTTAACCTTTTTTTTAATTAAAGGTGGTTTTAAGAAAATAAATGGCGAGGTAGCTCAGATGGTTAGAGCGCAGGATTCATAACCCTGAGGTCACGGGTTCAACTCCCGTTTTCGCTACAGATGGAAACCCTTGAGAAATCAGGGGTTTTTGTTTTTACAGAACTTTTGTAACCCCGATCCAATTCATTGCCATTTCTGTCCTTCCATTTTTCATCTGTATTTTGTGTTTATTATTTTATTCTCCTGAAAGCTTGTTTTTTTTCTTTATAAAATCGAACATGACTTTTGTCATATTTTTATAAATGCAATCATTTTATATTTGCCTCTCTCAAAATCCGTAAGTTTGCCATGAATAATAATGTAAAAAATAAAATGGAAAGTAAAGAAGGCATCGAAGCTCTTTTTCTTTTTGCTACTGAAGGCATTTTGGTTGCGAATGAAAAAGGGGAAATTGTGCGGATAAATCCAAGTGCTGAAAAACTATTCGGTTATGAACCGAATGAACTTATTGGAAAAAAAATTGAGGTGCTGGTTCCGCAACGTTTGTCGAATAAACATATCAGCGACAGGGAAAAATACAAAGATAATCCTCATGCCCGTTCCATGGGTGTGGGAAGAGACCTGAACGGACTAAAAAAGAATGGTAGCGAATTTCCGGTGGAAGTAAGTTTAAGTCCGTATTCTAATGCACATGGTAATTTTGTAATCGCTTTTATAGTTGATATTACTTTACGAAAACAGACCGAACAAAAACTCAAAAGCCATTCTGGTGAATTAGAAAAACAAGTAAAAAACAGGACACTTATACTTGAAGAAGCCATTGAGGAACTCCAAAAAACCAAAAAGGAGTTGAACATTGCCCTTGATAAAGAAAAAGAACTTAATGAACTAAAATCGCGTTTTGTATCCATGGCTTCTCACGAATTCAGAACTCCCCTTACTACCATAATGTCTTCGCTGTCGCTGGTTACAAAATATGGCGAACAGAACGATAAAGACAACCAGGCAAAACACGTGAGTAAGATAAAAACTTCTATAAATAACCTTACCGATATTCTTAATGATTTCCTTTCGGTAAGCAAACTGGAAGAAGGGAGAATGGAGAACGTGCAGGAAGACATTAACCTTCAACTATTTATTGAGGATATTATTTCGGAAATGAAAACGATGGCTGTGGGAGGGCAAAAGATAAGCCAGCTGTATTCGGGAAATGAAATGGCTTTTATAGATAAAAAAATTCTTAAAAATATTTTGTTTAATCTTATTTCGAATTCCATTAAGTTTTCTGATGAAGCAGGTGTAATTGAAATTACCACTCATGTGTCCAACTCATCTGTAAAAATAGCTGTTAAAGACAATGGCATTGGTATTTCAAAAGAAGACCAGGAACATTTGTTTGAACGGTTTTTCAGGGGACACAACGCCACACACATCCAGGGAACAGGTTTGGGATTAAATATTGTGGCAAGATATGTTGAACTGATGAATGGCACCATGGATTTAGAAAGCAAAGAAAATAACGGAACAACTTTTACCATTATAATTCCACAATAAAAACATGAAAAAAATAGTGTTAATAGAAGACAATAAAGATGTAAGAGAGAACACTGCCGAGATTCTTACTTTGGCTAATTACAAAGTACTTACGGCAGCTAACGGAAAAGTAGGGGTGGAACTTGCGCAACAGGAGAAACCAGATTTAATCATTTGTGATATAATGATGCCGGTGCTGGATGGGTATGGTGTGCTTCATTTACTTGCAAAGAGCGAGGAAACTTCAGGCATTCCCTTTATCTTTTTAACTGCCAAAGCCGAGCGCAGTGATTTCAGAAAAGGAATGGAAATGGGGGCGGATGATTATTTAACAAAACCTTTTGATGATATAGAATTGCTGAATGCTATTGAAACACGGTTTAAAAAATCGGAAATTGTAAAAAAGGAATTTGCTAAAAACATAGAGGGGCTGAATGATTTTATTAGTAGTGCAAAAGCGTTTGATGATTTACAAAAGCTATCACGGGAAAAGGAATTACGCACGTTCAGGAAAAAAGACAATGTGTATGAAGAAGGCAATTACCCCAGAGGAATTTATTTTGTGGTGAATGGAAAAATAAAAACCTATAAAACCAACGAACAGGGAAAAGAATTTATTACCAGTCTGTACAAAGAGGGTGATTTCTTTGGATATTTAGCCTTGCTGGAAGATGCAAAGTATGCTGATACTGCAACTGCACTGGAGGATTCTACTATCTGTATGATTGATAAAGATGATTTCTTTTCGTTGTTATATAAAAATGCGGATGTGTCCCGAAAGTTTATCAAAATGATTTCAGATGATTTGCATGAAAAAGAAGAACACCTTCTTCAACTTGCTTATAATTCTGTTAGAAAAAGGGTGGCAGAGTCCCTGGTTACTCTTTATAACCGCTATAAAAAAGAAAACGAAAAAGTGTTCAGTATGAATATAGGCCGGGAAGATTTGGCAAACATTGTGGGCACTGCTACAGAAACAACCATCCGAACGCTTAGTGATTTCAAAGAAGAAGGCTTGATTGAGATAAAAGGCAGCGCCATTACTATTTTGAATTATGATAAACTCTCTCAAATGAGAAACTAATTAACTGACCATAATCATCTTCCCACCTGACTTCCCTCATTTGCCGGGTGAAGCGAACCCACTACTTTTGTTTTATAAATTAATTATTAATCTAAAAAAACAAAAGCAATGAACACACTTAATCCATCTTACCCGGCAAATGTTTACGCACCCAAAGTAAATGTAGTAAACTTAACTTTAAATTTAAAAACACAAGCAGTTTCTGCTATCTGGCAAAAAGCAGAATTCAGTCGCTTTGCTATCACTCCGTTGCTCATGGTCATTGTTGTTTGCATGGGAGGGTTTGCCGCAGCGGTTTCTGTTGAAACAAGTATTGTAAAATTAGCAATAGTTGCCATTTCCTGCGGTTTAACAGAAGCATTTATGCTGGCACTAATGCCCATGCGTACCGTCATTATCAGTTCGGTAATTTGTGTTTTGTTAAGTTTATTGCTCATTATAATTTAATAATAAAAACAATCAAACAAAGCATCGCGCATTGTGTTTCAAACAGTAAAGTAATTATACAACTTTATGAAAGAGTTGTGTAACGCTTTCATCACTGTAAAACAAGAACTTTGCAACACCTTTAAAATAAAAAGAAACAATGGAAGTAATTAATCAATATCATGAAATAGCAGGAGCTTGCTTTGCCAGGGTTTTTCTTGGATTGTTGTTTTTCTTCCAGGGTTATGATGCCGTATTTAATATTAAAGTAAAAAACGTGATAGATACTTACGAAAACTCTTTCGAAAAGAAAGGGATTTCAAAGTTACTTACTATTTGTGGTGCTTACTTTACCTCGTATGTAGAACTAATAGGAGGTTTTTTGCTCGTACTGGGGCTGTTTCAATATGGAGCCCTTTATTTTTTAGGGCTCGATTTAATAATTGCATCCATTGCTTTTGGTATTAACACTCCCATGTGGGATATGCGATTTGTATTCCCCAGGCTGGCTTTACTTATTTTTTTACTTGTTATTCCCCACGCCTGGAATCAATGGTCGCTTGATAACCTGGTATTCCATTTTTAATATTTTAAAAAACAATGAAAATAACCATTAACGACCACCGGAAAATAATAGCTATACAGGAAGAATTCAACTCTGCGTTTCCTTTCCTCAAACTCGAATTCCTGGCGAAGCCAAGCAGCCATAATGGGGCACCCGCCATCAAACTGATGCACTCGGGCAAATCCATTGGCGAATGCAGAACTATTCATACTTCCGGAGAAATTACAATTACCCCGGCACTTACCGTGGTGGATTTGGAACAACGTTTCAGTGATGTATATGGTTTGTCGGTGCTGGTGTTGCGCAAGTCGGGAAAGGTATGGCTGGAAACAACTGTAACCGATGGGTGGACACTGGAAGAACAGAATGCACAAGGAGAAGCGTTAAACTTCAACTAAAAAACAAAAACATCTCCTTTAGTTTAAAGTAATTCTTCGGGAAAATGAATAAAACATGTGGTTAAAATATGCCCTGGTTTTTATATGTGCAATGGCGGTTGATATTGTTCCGTTGCCGCTGCCTCCTGCGTTTGTTATTATGATTTATTTGCAAATTCGTTATCACCTTAATGTGTGGATAGTTATCAGTGTAGGAGTGGTGGGTTCTGTTTTCGGACGTTATATTCTTACTTTATACATTCCGAAAATAGCAGGAAGGATATTTAAGCCGGCAAAAAATGAAGATGTACAATTTTTAGGAAAAAAACTGAAAGAGAAAGGATGGAAAAGTCATCTGGCTATTTTCACCTATTCCTTACTTCCTCTCCCCACCACACCCTTGTTTATAGCAGGCGGAATGGCTAAAATGAAACCCTATTTAATTATCCCTGCTTTTTTTGCCGGGAAATTTATTAGTGATTCTATTGCTGTTCTTATCGGGAAATATGTTACCGAAAGCACCCCCGATATAGTACAGGGTTCTGTTTCGTGGAAATCTATTTCGGGATTGGTGCTGGGTGTGTTACTTATTGCCATGCTTTTGTTTATTGATTGGCGCACTTGCATTCAACAAAAAAAATTCAAAATAAATTTCAAAATCTGGAAATAAATTTTTCTAATGCCCCAAATGAAAAAACAGTGGATAATAATAGTGGTTGGATTGTTTTTGCTGGCTACCTGTGCAAAAGATGTGTACAGCCCGGATGCCTGTTTTAAAGAAGATGTATTGCCCATTTTTATTTCCAATTGTACCTTCAGCGGATGCCATAATACCACTGACCAGGCAGCAGGGTATGATTTAAGTAACTATGATGGTATTATGACAGGGGTTAATCCAAAAAATCCGCTGTTGAGCAAAGTATATACCACCGTAAAGGGAAACAATCCGTCTATGCCAAAAGATTATCCTAAACTTAGCACCAAAGATGTTAACACTATTAAAATATGGATAAGAATGGGTGCACCCAACAGTTCTAATTGCAAATCGTGCGACACTATTAATTTTACCTTTAGCAAAAGAATACAACCGGTTATGCAAACCTGGTGTACTGGTTGTCATAATTCCGGCAATAGTTCGGGTAGAATTAATTTATCAAATTACAATGGTGTGGTTGGCGCAATTGCTGGGAATAAATTACTGGGAAGTATAAAACATCTGCCGGGTTTTTCGCCCATGCCCAAAAATGCAGGAAAAATTCTCTGACCACAATCCAGGTATCAATTAGCGAAGATACACCAATTTCTCCACTTGTATCATTTTGTGCGGATGAAGAAACAAGACTTGTAAAAAATCCGGTGATGTCTGCTGTTTTCAAAACATCAATCATACGGGTAATCATTGAATGAACTTCGCGCGGGCTTCCCTCTCCAATAAGACTTGTCAGAGGGTCTATGACAACAGATTTTGGTTTAAACTCTTCAATGATTTTATATAAATCGAGTAAATGCTTTTCTAACCCAACATAGGTAGGCCTTGTGGATATTATCTTTAAGAGTCCTTTTTTTATCAAGGGTTCAAAATTAAAACCTATGGATTTCATGTTTTGAATAAGCTGCCCGGCTGATTCTTCATAAGACAGGAAAAGACATCGCTCTCCACGTTTGCATGTTTCAATTGCAAATGCAGCAGCCAAGCTTGTTTTCCCGGTGCCGGCAGTACCCGAAGCAAGTATGGTGCTGGCCCTGGTGTATCCTACACCCTTAAACAATTTATCGAGCGATGCAATTCCTGTTGAAACTCTTTTGGCTGTTCCCGGTTGGTCGAGTGCTGCTGAAGTGATAGGAATTATGGAAAGTCCATTGTCATCTATTACAAATGGATATTCGTTTGTTCCATGATTGGAACCACGATATTTAATGACACGGATTCTGCGAACGGAAATTTCTTCATCCACCCTTTTATCCAACAGAATGATGCAATCGGAAATATACTGCTCCATGCCATGGTGAGTATATAAGTCATGTTCGGGCTCCCCGGTAACGATAGCCGTAACTTGTTTTTTCTTAAGCCATGCAAAAAGTCTTTTTATCTCTAAACGAAGAATGCCATTATCTGTGATGCCTGCAAAAAGGGATTCGATAGAATCTAAAACCACACGTTTGGCGTTAACGGAATCAATGGCATGTTCTAGGCGAATTAATAACCCTTCCAGGTTAAAATCTATCTCCTGGACATCTTTGCGTTCCAAAACAACATGCTCCAGCACAATCTTTTTTTGCGAAACAAGTGTTTTTAAATCTATGTTTAGAGAAGCTACATCTTTATAAAGATCCTCTGGTGTTTCTTCAAAAGACATAAACACCCCATGTTCTTTGAAAATGACAGCACCATTGATTAAAAAATCAATGCCAAATAAAGTTTTGCCCGAACCCGCACCACCGCTAATTAAAGTAGTTCTGTTTTTCGGAAGCCCGCCTTCTGTAATCTCGTCAAAGCCTTTTATCCCGGTCAAACATTTTTGTAATTTATTGAGTTTCGGGGCAGTTTTTTTGCTGGTAATTTTATTCATATTCGTGTGTTTTGTTTTAATAAGTTTTATTAAAAATGAAAGTGGGTAATCTTTCTGCAAAGGTAGATGATGTTAAATAGAAAAGATTACATAATCTTTTATTAGAGTTCTATAATTTACGCAACAAAAAAAACCCTGCACTTTCTTATGTGCAGGATTTTTTAGAAGTTAAAATTTAGAATTGCGCGCAACTCCTCATTTCTAATGCGTTTTATAATTGTTCTGTTCGTATCACACTGCCGATGGTTGTAAACATTTTTTTACAGAAGCACTTAAATGTTGAAACAGAAACTGGTCTTTTAATACATATTCCTGCGCACCATATTTCAAAATTTTAATGGCAGAGGGCATATTCACTTCTTCTGAAATTATTATTACACACGATTTCGGACTTGCAATTATAATATCATCTATTGCAAATAAAGTGTTTTTATTATTGCTTAGCATATAATCTAAAACAATAATTTCCGGGTTTGTGTCCGAAATATCGAGTGCATCTATACACGATTTTACAGTTTCAAATGTGTGAACACTCCCTGTTTTATTAATGTATTTCTCCAGTTCATTTCTCAACGATTCTTTATTCAGCTTGATGTCAGTTGTTATTATAAATAGGTTGTAATTTTCTAAAGTTTCCATTGTATGTTAGTTTATTTATACTGTGAATACATTTTTATTAACAGTACAAAGGTCTGTTTCTTCAAAGCGCAAGTGCTACACAATATTTCAATTAACTTACATAATTCGCGTATTTATTTTAAAAGACAAAGGAAGGATCTCTGTTTTCTGTATAGCTTCGTTTCGGTTGCTTTTATTCGTTCAGTCTATGTAGGTAATAAGTCGCAAAACCAAAATCCTTTTGTTGTTATGTTTGCTGAAAGGGTAAACTCTTCGGCTGTTTTTATTTCAAGTGGTTTATACACTTTCTCCCCGATTGTAAAATGTATTTTGTTTTTGAATATAGGTCCGTCATAACAAAAGGTGTGATACTCTCCGTTTTCACCACATGGGTCCACTATAACGGGCAACTGTTCCACAAATGATTTGTTTATTTCCCTACCTGCCCATTCTTCTCCCAGGTAGCCGTCATTGGTGCAACATACTATGGTTTTAAATTGTTTGCTTATAAAATCATTGATAAGAAGGGGTGGTGTTCATTTTCCATAATGGGAAAACTCCTTTGATTCCCACTCCTGCCAAATTGTTTTCACGATATGAGAGTTTTGCAAGGCAAAATGTTAATAAATATCAATAATATCAGCCTATATAGACTCATTAGGTGTGTAATTTTGCGGAATGTTAATTCAAACAGACACACAAATGAACTTTTCGGATTTCGCTGTATCAAAGCGTA
>JANYDQ010000347.1 GCA_025363555.1 Bacteroidota bacterium
TACGCTTTGATACAGCGAAATCCGAAAAGTTCATTTGTGTGTCTGTTTGAATTAACATTCCGCAAAATTACACACCTAATGAGTCTATATAGGCTGATATTATTGATATTTATTAACATTTTGCCTTGCAAAACTCTCATAGTTTAAGAAACTAAAAAAACAAAATGGTGTTATCAAATAAAATATTACAGTTTAATTATGTGTTTAAAGCTTTTGTAGCTTACATCGTTATTCATTATCTTGAATTAGGAATTTCTTTGGAACAAAAGCTAGGATTGGCTACTAATTGGACAGATTGGGGTCCGGTTATAGACACTTACACTAATCCAAATTTACATAATGAAATTACCATTGGCGATATGAACCTTTTTTATGACGAAGACAAAAGGATAGTGGATGGAGTAAAATTGCAGATAAAGTCAAATCCTTCCATACAGCTTACCCCTGTTGATTATGCCAACCTGGATATTTCAAAGCCAAATAAATCAAAAGCCCGTGTTCAGGCTGTCAATTATGCCCCGGTGGTTAGCTGTATCCGCAATACTCATTTATTGCCGGTATTTTTTGCAGCTAATCCTAATTACCCGGCTAAAAAAGCAAAACCGGCAAAAGTGGGTGCTATAGGTTTAAAAATTTGTTTCACCGCGGCAGATGCTGCTGCACCGACAGCCGATGATTACCGGGTTCAGCAACAGGAGGGAAAAACAGAGTTTGAACTTCCGCAAATTGCGGACAAAGTGGGAAAAAAACTGTGGATTATTTGTTTTTATCTAAGTCCTACCGGGGAGGCAGGTCCCGATAGTGCGCCTTGTTCGGTGGTAATAGTGTAGTGAAGGTAAAGGTACTACCTTTTCAAAAGGTAGTACCTTTATTACTTTAAACCAATCCTGCTTTTGAAAAAGAGCGGGATGGTTTGTTTTTGGGAAAGAAAAGATTAATTTTACGGAATAATTAAAAACTTAAATGCTCATAAAAAAAATAATATTCTTCTCAGTTTTTGCATTCATTATTATTAACGCAGATGCACAATCGTTTCAATGGGTAAAGCAAATGGGAGGAACAGCGGATGATAAAGGGCAGGCAATATCTACAGATGCAAGCAATAATATAATTACAATTGGCACTTTTACGGGAACAGTTGATTTTGACCCTGGAGCCGGAATAGCAAATTTAACTTCTTATGATTCCGTTTCTTCTGGTATGTTTATACAAAAGTTAGATAATAATGGTAATTTATTATGGGTTAAACAAATAATTGGAAATGCTACCTATAATTCTGTAGAACCTCAAGGTTCAGTTATCGATGCGGCTGGAAATATATACATTACCGGATATTATAATAATACCGGTTCTATTGATATGGATCCGGGTTCAGGGGTATATATTCTACCTGATTCTTTGGGAAGTTCTAACGGATTTATTTTAAAATTAAATTCTGCAGGGAATTTTATTTTTGCTAAGCAATTTATGTTTGTTCCTCGACTTAGTGATTATATCATGGGATTTCCATCGTCAAGCGGAGGTGTGTATCCTAGTAAAATAACCATTGATTCGGTGGGGAATATATATTCTACAGGTAGGTTTACAGGAAATGTTGACTTTGATCCATCTTCTTCCAGTTTCCATTTTCTATATCTTGATTATAATGCAAGCGGATGGGGAAGCTATGTTTCCAAACTGGATCAAAATGGAAACTTTGTTTGGGCAAAGGCATTTATAGGACAAGACAGCCTTTCTACTGCTTTTATAAGCAGTACCTCAATACAAGTTGACGGAACTGGTAATGTTTATACAACGGGTGATTTTCATGATGGTCCTGCTGATATGGATCCAGGCTTTGGTACTTATTTGTTACAAGTGGACTCATCATCTCAATGGAATAATTTTTTATCTAAATTAGATGTCAATGGAAATTTTGTATGGGGCGAAACAATTAATTCAAGTGCAGGCGGTAATAGTGCATTAAAATTAGATGTTTCAGGCAATATATATTATGCAGGATATTATCCTGCACTTACTAAATTAAATTCTTCAGGAAATATAATATGGTCAAAATATGAAAACGATTTCCCATACTCCATTACGTTAGATGATGCTGGCAATATATATACATCAGGAGAATATCCTGCTTCTAACGGAGGGAATGCTACAATATCGGAATATGATTCGTCAGGAGTTCTAATCTGGAGAAATTCTATAAATGGAAGTTGGCAAAATGCAGGAAATTCTGTTGCTATTGATTATTCCGGGAATGTTTATGCCACCGGTGTTATTGACACAACTACGGCATTGGTTGGCTCCGGAACGGGAAGTTTTACATTAACATCACACGGGCTTCTCGATATTTTTGTTTGTAAATTATCAACCACACAGGAAGTATGGCCCGGAGATGTAGATAATAATAACAATGTAGATAATAATGATTTGTTGCCAATAGGTTTATTATATGGACAAACAGGAACATCAAGAACAACAGTAAGTAATGTGTGGCAGGCAGAAACCTCTACCGATTGGGGAACAAACGAACCAAACGGAACAGACATTAAACATGCTGATTGCAATGGAGACGGAACAATAGATAATAATGATACACTTGCAATAAATCTTAATTTCAGTTCAGTACATGCCATTGTTGTATCTCCAAATAATGAAAAAACAAACGCACCGGATATTTATTTTGTTACAAGTAGCAATACTTATAATGCCGGAGATTGGGTGGATGCAGAGCTTTGGTTAGGAAATTCAACAACTCCTGTTCCTAATTTATATGGCATTGCTTTTAATGTAATGTACCCTTCGTATTTAATACAACCGGGAACTGAAAGTATTACCTTTCCATCAAGTTGGCTAGGCATTCCAGGCACAGATGCAATTAAAGTTTCAAAGATAGATGCACTCGCAACAACAGCATATGGTGCTGAAACACGCATCAATCATTTTAATGCAAATGGTTATGGAAAAATAGCGGACTTTCATTTTCAAATCAGCACTACTTTATCTTCGTCAGCAACCTTAAATTTATCAATCACAAATTATATGGCTGATGATGCAGCAGGCTTGCCGGTAGTGTTCAATCCTCAACCTTTGATGGTAAATGTTGCAGTAGGAGTAAATGAATTAAATAATTATAATTCCGATATTTTAATCTCCCCCAACCCCTTCACTTCCCAAACCACCATTTCTTTTTCCCAAGAACAAAAGAACACAACAATAAAAATAACAGACGTGCTTGGCAATATAGTGAATAGCCAAAAGGCAACAGGCAAAAGTGTGGTACTTGATATGAGTGGTTTTGCAAAAGGAATTTACTTTGTCCAAATAACAGATGATAATAAAAATGTGGTGAACAGAAAAATAGTTTTGCAGTAAAAGGATTTAAAAGTAGTGCCTCCCGGTGGAGGGCGGATTACGGGGTGAGGCAGTATAAATTATTTTATTACTTTTACGTTTATACTTTACAATAATCTATGTATAAACAATTATTCGAAAATTTACCCAAAACCAAAACACTCCTGTTTCTATTGCTGTTGATTGGTGCTGTTACGCTCACCTATTCCAATCATTTTCATAATTCATTTCATTTTGACGATTCGCATACCATTCAAAATAATTTATTTATCCAGGATATAAAAAACATTCCCTTGTTTTTTAAAGACGGAACTACTTTCAGCTCATTGCCCCAAAACCAATCGTATCGCCCGGTGGTGAGTACTTCCCTGGCAATAGATTACTGGCTCGGACATGGGTATGATTTATTTTATTTTCATCTTTCTTCTTTCATTTTGTTTTTGTTGCAGGGCATATTGATGTTTTTTTTCATTTTCAAATTGCTGGATATTTCATTTAAAAACACGTGGAACTTTTATATCGCTGCCGTTGCTACAAGCTGGTACATGCTGCATCCGGCAAATGCCGAAACCATTAATTATATTATTGCACGCAGCGATTTGCAATCCACCTTTTTTGTGTTGCTCGGATTGGTGCTGTATATCTTTTCTCCGTTCTGTAAAAAAACATTTATTTATTTAATTCCGGTAGGCATTGGAGTATTGGCAAAACCATCCGCTGTAATGTTTGCACCCATTTTATTCTTTTATGTTTTATTATTTGAACATAAAAATTCTCTTTATGGAACACTAAATAAAGAAGCAATAAATAAAGTATGGCAAACAATAAAAGTGGTACTGCCTGCTTTTGTTTTTTGTGCAGTAATTTATAAATGGGTGGACCACTTTACCCCAAAGACATGGCAATCGGGCGGAACATCGGTTTACACTTATCTCATTACCCAGCCATTTGTTATTGTTCATTATTTCACCACTTTCTTTTTCCCGTTTGGTTTAAGTGCCGATACCGATTGGACCACATTGCAAAACATCTGGAACATAAAATTCTTTGTCGGTTGCGGTTTTATTTTAGTATTGATTTCAATAGCTGTTTTATTTTCAAAAGATGCACGGTTACGACCCATTTCGTTTGGTATCATTTGGTTTTTTCTTGCATTAATTCCTTCATCAAGTGTCATTCCGTTTGCCGAGGTACTGAACGACCACCGGATATTTTTTCCGTACATCGGTCTTGTAATAAGCGTTTGCTGGACTGCCGGATTACTGCTGATGAAGTATCAAAAAAGAATATCTTGGACCACCACTCATTATCAAAAAATAATAATTGCTTCGGTTTTGATTTTATTATCAGGATATGCGTATGGGGTAAGAGAACGAAATAAAGTATGGAATACGGAAGAAAGTTTATGGAAAGATGTAACTGAAAAAAGCCCTAAGAATGCACGTGGATTAATGAATTACGGCTTATCTCAAATGAGCAAGGGAAATTATCCCGAAGCGGAAAAATATTTTTTACAGGCATTGAGCATGTGGAGCAATTATTCTTTTCTTTATGTCAATTTGGGCGTATTAAAAGAAGCAACCGGGGATATAATCAGTTCAGAAAATTATTTTAAAAGCGCCATTCAGTGTGGCGCAAACTATCCTGACACCTGGTACTTTTACGGAAAATTTTTAAATCATCAGAAACGATATGAGGAAGCCATTAGTGATTTAACCAAAACCATTGAGCTTTCACCGGCTCATATTGGTGCGCGTTCTGAACTGATGAACGTATATAATGCAACAGAAAACTGGGACAAATTAAATGAACTGGCGCAAAACACCTTGCAGATTATTCCCGGGAACCCGGAAGCATTGCGCTATTTGGAAGCATCGAAAAACAAAAAAGGAAAAGCGGAATTAAATGAAACAGAAATTAAATTGGCTCCCACTGCCGAAAAGTATTTAGATTTGAGTCTTCACTATTACACTGCCGGGAAGTTTGAAGAATGTATAAAGGCATGTGAAGAAGCGCTGAAACTAAAACCTGATTTTGCCGATGCGTATAGTAATATTTGTGCATCGTACAACCAGTTGAAACAATGGGACAAGGCAATAGAAGCAGGAAACAAAGCACTAAAAATTAACCCGAATCATAAACTGGCAAACGGTAATTTGAACCTGGCAAAATCGGAAAAAGCAAAAGAACATAAATAAAACAGCATGATAATTATTACAGGAATAAATGGCGGCATTGGAAATTATTTATTCAATACCTATTTCAAAAATGGTGAAGAAATTATCGGAACCTATCACTTATCAAAACCGGAAGGAGAACAATATAAAAATTGTGTTCAACTGGATATTACTGATAATGCACAAGTGGAAGCATTTTCAAAAAACATTTCATCTCCATCAGAAAAAATCACACTTATAAATTGTGCGGGAATTTCTTATAATTCATTTGCACACAAATCGAATGTGGAGGAGTGGGTAAACGTAATAAATGTTAATCTGAACGGAACATTTTATTTGATTCGTGGGATTTTACCCACCATGCGCGAACAAACTTTCGGAAGAATTATTAACCTCTCCTCCATAGTTGCTCAAACGGGAGTTTTGGGAACCTCTGCCTATGCAGCTTCTAAAGCGGGGCTTAACGGCATGATAAAAAGCATTGCATTGGAAAATGCACAAAAAGGAATCACCATCAATAATATTAACTTAGGATATTTTAAAGTAGGAATGATAAATACAGTGCCATTGGAAATGCAGGAAAAAATAAAATCCAAAATTGCCATCAACGAATTTGGCAACCCTGAAAATATTTTTAATACCATTCAATACATTCGCGAAACACCTTATTTAACGGGCACTTGTATTGATTTGAACGGGGGGATGGTTTAATCCCTTTAAACCTTTCTGGTTCCTTAGTGTGCTTAGTGCCTTAGTGGCAGAAAACTATTTCTTTTCCATTTTTTCTTTCAGTAGAGCTATGTCCTGTGCCAGCTGTTTGTTTTGAGCATGAAGCTTGGAAACCACCACCGACAGGTGAAGCAGGTAAATAAAAACAGCAAAGATAGCTCCAGTAAAAACTAAATTAGGGGCTTCGAATACGCCAAGTGTATGCGCAATAATTTCCAATCCCTCTCTCCAGAACGAAAAAAGAATTAAAACAACAGTGCAGACAATCCACACAATGGAATATTCTTCCCGAAGTTTTCCTTTAATAATTAATCGCGCAATGTATAGCAAAAACAATATACTCGCAGTGATTGCAACAATTTGAATTCTTACCATGATATATTATTAAGATTTATTTTTTAAATTTAATTCTTATGAACGTAAACAAAATAGCTAACGTAACTTTAAACATATAATAAACAGAAGCAGATTTTCCGATAGATGAAACTCCGCCCTGTCGCTCTTTCATGGTTACAGATACTTCTCCGATTTTTAATTTATATAATGAATATAAAATAATTGCTTCCGGTTCCGGATATTCGTCAGGATAATATTCATTCACAATTTCCATCGCTTTCCTGTTTATCAGTCGGTAACCCGAAGTACTGTCATTAATGGATACTCCCACTAAAAAAGCAATTAGCCTTTTAAAATAATTTATCCCGAACCTTCGAATAGCGGAAGACTGAAATCCCTCGTTAGAAATAAATCGCGACCCGATTACCACATCCAGCTTATTTTGAATACATGCATTCACCAGTTTCGGAATTTCATTTGCCGGATGTTGTCCGTCACCGTCTATCTGGATTGCACAGTCATACCCGTTCTCCAGTGCATATTTGAATCCGGTTTGCACCGCACCACCAATACCAAGATTAATTGGCAAATTTAACGCAACGCAATTTAGCCGGGAAATTATTTCTGAAGTTGTATCGCCTGAATAATCGTTTATAACAATTACATCGATATGAAGTGAATTTTCCTGTGCAATAAAATTTACATCCTTCACCACATCCGCAATAGATTTTTCTTCATTGTATGCAGGAACAATTACAGCAATTTTCATCCGGTGATAATTAATTATTTAACAAAAAAAAACAATTTATATTTAATAAATTAAATAGGCTTTGGCTCAATATACGCATAATATTAACTACTTCAGACACAATTCACATTAATAGTAAGCAAAAATAATTTGATGAGAAATATTCTATCGTGCAATTTAATCGCTTTGTAGCGCTTTTAATATTGTGTATAAATAGTTTGATGCTATAACAAATTTTTATTATATATTTACATTGCAAATTTAATTAAAACAATATATAAAAAACATTAAAAACAATGCTCGAGGCAGAAACATCAACATTACACCAATACCTTCAGAAATTCTTTGGATTCGATAGCTTTAAAGGACAACAGGAAGAAATCATTACAAGTTTATTAGCTAAAAAAGACACCTTTGTAATTATGCCAACAGGTGGTGGCAAGTCATTATGTTATCAATTGCCTGCACTGGTTAGTGAAGGTACTGCAATTATTATTTCACCGCTTATTGCATTAATGAAAAACCAGGTGGATGCATTGCGCAACTTTGGAAATGAAGAAGGCATTGCACACTTTCTTAACTCCTCTCTTTCAAAACAGGAAATATTAAAAGTAAAAAAAGATATTACCGATGGAAAAACAAAATTATTATATGTTGCGCCCGAAAGTTTAACCAAACAGGAAAATGTTGCCTTCTTTAATGAAATAAATATTTCGTTTTTTGCAATTGATGAAGCACATTGTATTTCAGAATGGGGACATGATTTTCGTCCTGAATACCGCAGGTTACGTCCTATCATCGAGGAAATAGGCACAGTGCCTATTATTGCACTAACTGCTACTGCTACGCCAAAAGTACAACAGGATATTCAAAAAAATCTGGGCATGAGTGATGCCAATGTTTATAAATCTTCTTTTAATCGCAGCAACTTATATTATGAAGTTCGCCCGAAACAAAATGCAATAAAAGAGATTATTAGATATGTAAAAACCCAGGCAGGTAAATCGGGAATTATTTATTGTTTGAGTAGAAAAAAAGTGGAAGAACTTGCCGAAACATTGCGGGTAAATGGGGTAAAAGCCCAGGCATACCACGCAGGATTGGAAGCAAAAGAAAGAGCAACCACACAGGACGCTTTTTTGATGGAAGATATTGATGTGATTGTAGCTACCATTGCTTTTGGTATGGGCATTGACAAACCGGACGTTCGTTTTGTTATTCACCATGATATTCCAAAATCGCTGGAAGGATATTACCAGGAAACAGGAAGAGGCGGAAGAGACGGGGGTGAAGGAAACCTTCTTACTTTTTACAGTCATGATGACATTGTTAAACTGGAAAAATTTATGAAAGGCAAACCGGTTGCCGAACAGGAAATAGGTAAACAATTATTACACGAAACTGTTTCGTATGCTGAAACCTCCAGTTGCCGCAGGAAATTTTTATTACATTATTTTGGTGAAGAATTTAATGAAGAGGATTGTAATAAAATGTGTGACAACTGTCGTAATCCGAAACAAAAATTTGAGGGGATGGAAGATGTCGAGTTGGTGCTGGAAGCAGTAACTGATATGAAAGAAAAATTCAAAACCAAGGATGTTATCAATGTATTGATGGGAATAGTTACCGCCACTGTAAAATCATACAAACATGGCGACCTGGAATGTTTTGGAAAAGGAGCGGAAGATGATAAAAACGAAAAATATTGGAATGCCGTAATCCGACAAGCACTGGTATCTGGGCTTTTGTCGAAAGATGTGGAAAGTTATGGTTTGTTAAAAGTAACAAAAGAGGGGAAATCGTTCATCAAAAAACCTTACTCCATGATGATTACCAAAGATCATGATTACGAGGGAACGGAAGGAGAAGATGATGATGTGTCCGGTGGTGGCGGAAATAAAGGTGGTTCAGGAGCTGACCCTATTTTGTTTGGAGCACTAAAAGATTTATTGAAACAAACAGCGCATAAATTAAAACTGCCTCCTTATGTTATTTTCCAGGAATTGTCTATTGAAGAAATGGCGATTCAATATCCGATTAAAATGGATGAGTTGGTAAATATTACTGGTGTAGGATTAGGGAAAGCACAGAAATTCGGAAAACCTTTTCTGGATTTAATTTCAAAATATGTAGAGGAAAATGAAATTGACAGACCATTGGATATGGTGGTGAAATCTATTGTCAATAAATCAGGATTAAAAGTTTATATCATTCAAAGCATAGACAGGAAGCTACCTTTAGAGGATGTGGCAAGCGCAAAAGGATTAAGCCTATCCGATTTAATTACGGAAATTGAAAGTATTGTTTCCTCCGGAACCAAGGTAAATATTGCCTATTATATTAATGATATACTTGATGAAGATAAACAACTGGAAGCTTTACAATACTTCAAAGAATCTCATAGCGATTCTATCCAGGATGCATTAAAAGAATTAGGAGAAGAAGAATATTCTGAAGAAGAAATGCGCCTGATGCACATCAAATTTATGAGCGAATTCGGTAATTAATTTTTGAAACTCTTTAAAATAAAAAACACCCGACAAAATTTCTCGGGTGTTTTTTTTATGCTGTTAATTCATTTACAGCCAGCCATGCCATGAGCCCTGCACCTGTTTCCAGCGCCTGTTCATCTATATCAAAGGTGGAAGTATGGACCCCACTGGTTATTCCTTTGGATTTATTCCCGGTTCCGAGTCGATAAAAGCACGAAGGAATTTGCTGTGAATAAAATGCAAAATCTTCCGCAGTCATCCGCAGGGGCAACTCTTCCACATTTTCTTTTCCAAGATATTCCTCTGCAAACACTCTTGCCCGAGAAGTGGTCATTTCATCGTTGACTAAAAATGGATAGCCGATTTCGATTCTAAAATCACATTTTCCTCCCATTTGTTTTGCTATTTCTTCTGCTGCTGTTTTCATTTTTGCATGTGCTTCTTTTCTCCATGGTTCATCCATCGTTCTGAATGTTCCCTCTATTTTCACTTCATCCGGTATAACGTTTGTTGCACCATTTCCCGTAATTTTACCAAATGCTAACACAGTTGGAGCGCTTTGTTTCGGCAACATAAATATTTTATTCAATTCCAATAAAATCTGCGATGCAATTAATAGTGGGTTATTGTATTCGCCCGGCATTGCAGCATGACCGCCTTTCCCGGTAATAGTCAGGTACAATTCGTCCGTACTTGCCATATACATGCCGCTGCGAAAACCCACTTTACCCACTTCCATACCCGGAAAAACATGTTGCGCGAAAATACAATGTGTATGAGGATTTTCAAGTACTCCCTCTTTTATCATCAAGGATGCGCCTCCGGGCAATTTCTCTTCCCCCGGCTGAAATATTAATTTCACAGTGCCTTCAAATTCCTCACGAAGCACATTCAATATTTTTGCTGTACAAAGTAATGAAGCACTATGAACATCATGCCCACACGCATGCATCACATTATTGTTTTTCGATTTATATTCTTTACTATTTGTTTCCTGAATTGGTAATGCGTCCATATCTGCACGCAACGCAATTGTTTTTTTTGTCGGATTTTTTCCTTCTATCAATGCAACGATCCCCGTTTTAACCATACCTTGAATGAACGGGATATTGTATTGTTTCAGTTTAGAAGCGATATAATCAGAGGTTTTAAATTCCTGGAAAGATAATTCAGGATAGGAATGTAAATATCTTCTTATTTCTATTGTTTCAGAGCGGTATTGCTTTGCGAGGCGTTGAATTTCTTGCTTTAAGTGCAGCATTCTATTTTTCAAAAATCATTTTAATAGCCAATAAGAGCATTACTCCTCCAAATATTTTTTTGACCATATTTTGATCAAGAGCGATAGAAATTTTAGAACCTATAAAACCACCTATAATAAATGTGGAAGCAATAATCAATGTTGTTTTAATATCAACATATCCGGCTTTGTAATAATTGAATACTGCTAAAATGCCAACAGGTAAAAGAAGAACAGCCAGTGAGGTGCCCTGTGCTTCAAGTTGTGTAATACCCATAAAAAACACCAAAGCCGGTACAATAATAATTCCACCGCCAATACCAATCATTCCGCTAAGTATGCCTGCCAATAAGCCAATACAAAGCAAAATAATTAGTGTTGTCATATTAAGAATGGGTTGTTTCAAAAACAAATAAATTAGAAATCAAGACTTAAAGATAAATAGGTAATTGGTTTTAAAATAACCCCATCCTGCACTCCCCAGGCTCTGTCAATTCGAATAAAATAACCAAACAAACGGGTGCGGACTCCCCAGCCATATCCGCCAATAAGAGGGTTGTGCTGAACATTTAGTGTAATTACCAAAGACGATTGTGGGCTGCTTATAACAGTGGAGTTAAGCGAATTGGTATCATCATAAGGCGACCTGCCTGTCCAGGCTGTTCCCACATCAGTAAAAGCGACTAATTGAAAATTCTCAATAAAATCAGCACGTATAGGGCGTTTATATAAATATTTGAAAATGGGTAACCTCAATTCGCTATTGTAAACTAAAAAACTATTTCCATTTCGCGCATTCTGAATAAAACCACGCATATTGGTTGCCAATGTTTGATAAGCATAATTTTGATCTGTTGCAATATTGGTGGTGTAATCAAAATTTTTAGGGTTATTAGCGCCAAACCAGTTATCCACACCGCCCATGTAATAAATTAATTTTTGATTGCCGAACGAAGTACTTCCTGCAATTCTATTCGCCCAGATAAAACATCGGCTAATTTTTTTATAAACACGAGCATCAAATCCAACCACAAAAAAGTCTGTTTTTTCTTTATCTATCTGCCGGTAATATTCGCCAAACAACTTTGCGCGTGTGCCATTGTATAAGTTCAATCCTTTTTTAATGGTATTATCAAAAACATATTCCAATTTTCCTGTTCCCCAGTTTTCATATTTGTTTGGCTGGCGTAAATTAGCATCGTTCGATGAAAGATATACTACTCTATCATTTCGATAGCTTATAGAAGCACGAATTCCGGCAACTTCACTAAAAGGAAATTTCAAAATATATCTTATATCGTGGGTATGAATTTTAGCCACGGAAGAATTATCGGAAACATTTAATAAGCCCTGACGATGAAGAATTAACTGGCGGTCTATTTTATGCAACCTGTTTTCATAACTGATAAAAAATTCATTGCTGTTCAGGTCGCCCGAAAAACGCAAAGCACCTACTATACTGTAATCTTCAAACAAATCGCTTATCCCTATTTTAAAAAGCGCATTGATGCCAGGATTCAAATAAATGGGACCATTGCCCCCCGTAAATTTTTGATACGAAGTGTTAGAAAAAGAATTATCCAGTTGTGAAACCACGTAATCAACAGAATAATTTATATCGTAATTTTTTTGTTTGCCTAATACAAAGTCCGGGGTGGGTTTAGTATATTTTCCAGCAGTATCGTTTACACTTCCGATGCTTTTGGTTCCCTGGTCGTTTTTATCGTCTTTCTTTTTTTCATTTTCAAAAACAAAATTATTGATGTCCACTTCAGTGGTATCCAGCTTTTTTGTTTCATTGGCAATTACTTTTACATTTTCGAGTGTAGGGGTGTCGAACAGGTTTTTATTTTTCGAATCAATTTCTAATTGTTCTTTTTTCTCTATCCTGTTTTTATAATCTCTGTAAGATGTATTCAATAAAAGTACAGGCGCGGCAGAAGAAGAATTAACTATCGGCTCCACAAACATTTTATATTTTCCATTTTCATAAATAATTTCTGTCAATTTATTTGCTTTTAAATTTACATCCTGTTCCAAAATATTTCTCGGATAATTGGAAACAGCAAAAGAGGAAACCACCGTGCGATAATGTGCTGCTGTATCCACATAAGCAATGGCACTGTCGAACGTGGCAAGGTAACGGTTTCGGATTCCGTTCAAATCGCTTAAATAGGAAATGTGTGTGCTGTCATAGTCAGCAGGATAAGTTTCGTCAATAGTTGGAGTATTAGTAACGCGTGTTAATACTCGCGATTTGGTTACATTATTAAACATAAATAAATCTTTATGCAACTGCGCATCCGGATTTTTTTTCTTTGTGTCAAAGTTTAAAGTATCCGTTGGGCGATTGGAGGCAAACACAATATCCTTTGAATTATGAACAAAACGGGGAGTCATGTCATCATAAATATCTTTTGTAAGTTGCTCGTAAGCGTTAGATGCGGCTGTAAAAACAAATATATCCGATTGCCCTTTTTGAACTGCCGACATCACAAACTTTTTTCCATCCGAATTATACGAATAGTCTAATATCTTTTCGAAGCCAAAAATGTTTCGCGAATTCCTGTCCCTGTTTTTAATTTCATAAGTAGTCATTACCTCGCGGGTTTTCTTTTCATAAATATAAGAAAACAATTTGCTGCTCGGATGCCACGCTAACAGGGGAAATGAATAATCATTTACCCGGTCTATCTTGTGTCCCGATTTCAAAATTCGCTTTGCTTTATTTCTCTCTACATTATACAACCAAATTTTATATTGCCCCATTTCATTGGTAGTATAAACAATATACTTCCCGTCCGGGCTCACTTTCATCTGGCTATACACTCTGGTTGCTTTTATTTTTTTTAATTTCAATAACGGGTTTTGTTCCGGCATTTTCTTGCTGATATCTTTTTCATGGTATTTAGCAGTAAACGAATCAAAACATTCTTTCCACAATGCTTTAACAGAAATTCCCAATACAAAACTCACCGAATTATCAATGTTTCGGCTCACTTTGGTCATGTATAAAATGTTGGAAAAAACTGCCTCGCCATAATTATCTGCGATGTGTTTCCAAAACGCATGCCCGGCATACAAAGCATCCTCGCCTTCCAAACGGTTAATGTTTTTATATTTCCCGGTTAATATCCCATCTTTTACCCTATTGTCAATATCCGAATTCCAGTCAGTTGCCACATAATCCGTCAATCCACGGGTGTACCAATCGGGCAGATTAAGAAGTGTATTGTTTTTAAACACCTCACTTACCTTGCCTCCATACATCATTTGATTGAGCAATACTTCAGCCACCCCGCTTCTTATTTGAGCATCCAGTTTATTATGGTCTCCTTCAAAATACAAAATAATTTTTGAACCTGCTATGCGAGTGATACCCCCGGTATTGTATTCTTCCGACTGACCCAGCCCAATGTTGCTCTGCTTAAAATCCGTTTGTTTGTTGTAACAAATAAATTGTATTTTTTCATCAAACGAATAATCAAATAATTTCTCTACACTTTCTATTTGTTTTTTTACCGCTTTCGAAACATAATTTGCAACGTCTTTTCCTTCTTCATAAAAATAAACGTCATAGCGGTCGTACGAATAATACGTCCAGAAAAAGTCTTCGTATTTCATCCGGTTCTTTCCGAATTGGGTTTGAGAGCCGCTGTAAAATTGGGCAGTGGAAACAGTACTCCATAAAAGAAGGCAGGGAATAATAAAAAATAGTTGATATAAAGAAGTGATTTTTTTCACACGTATAATAATTTTGGAACGCTAAATTAATAAATATACCACTACCATCAGCACATTTTAAATGATATGTTTTCTTATTTTTGCAGAAATTTTTTTCCATGATATCTATCCACTCTTTTACTTTTAATCCTTTCGCAGAAAACACCTACATCCTTTTTGACGAAACAAAACAATGCATCATTATAGACCCCGGCTGTTACGACAACAGCGAACGGACAGCATTAGCAACCTTTATAGACAATGCCGGTTTAAAACCTGTAAAACTTTTAAACACCCATTGCCACCTGGACCATGTGTTTGGAAATGGTTTTGTTTCCCAAAAATATAATTTAAAATTGGAAATAAATAAAAACGATGAGCCCGTGCTCGATTCTTATTTAACGGTTGCCAGCATTTATAATATGAATGCTGAACCTTCGCCTTCGCCTTCGGTTTATTTGAATGAAGGCGACATCATTAAATTCGGAAACTCCGAATTAGAAATTGTTTTAACTCCGGGTCATTCGCCCGGAAGCATTACTTTTTATAACAAAGAACAAAAATTTATGATAGCCGGAGATGTCTTGTTCCAGGGAAGCATAGGTAGAAGCGATTTGCCCGGTGGCAATTTTGAAACACTTATCAATAGTATTAAAACAAAACTATTTCCCCTTGGCGATGACTACAAAGTGTATAGCGGACACGGACCCCAAACCACTATTGGCGTTGAAAGAAACAATAACCCGTTTTTGGTTTAGGATTATTTATCGCTTACCTTACCTGAAGTTAGCTCGTAACCACCCCCTTCATCCCCTCCCCATCCTATTGCCTATTTCCAATTGCCTGATTCCTATTTGGGCGTGCCCCTGCGGGTCGGGCTTTCCGCTTCAATCTTTTTTGTCGCCCCGCTTACATACATATCCAATAAAAAGCCAACGCAACAAAAAAGGATTTCCGCTACAATCCCTCACGCTACGTTTCCTGAAGTGGGCTCGTGTATCGTAAACCTTCAAGGTTTTCAAAACCTTGAAGGTTTGTGTTTCCCCTTGTCGGTTTGTTGGTGAAACCACCAACAAAGGCAGAAACGTCCAATGTGATTTGCTTTTTTTCCATTGTTTTTTGCTTTTTTTAGTTAATTGATTGATATTTAATTGTTTTTTAAGATTTTTCGATGTTCCGCTTATCTACTTTTTTTGAAAAAAAGGTTTAATCCAGCAACAAAAAGGTTTATTTTTCCTGGAAAAAGGTTTATTTTTTTTGGAAGAAGGTTTATTCCGGCAACTAAAAGGTTTATTTTTTTGAAAGAAGGTTTATTTTTTTGAAAAGAATAAATTGATTTTCTGGTAAGAAACAAATCGGAGATGCCGGAATTTTAAAAATCATTAGTTGAGTTGTTTAATAAAACAGGTTGCAATAATGAATATAATAGTTGATATACAAAAATATTTAAACAAAAAAAGGGAAGCGCAACTTTTCCAAAGTTTCAAAATTTTGAAAAGTTCTTAAAAAAGCTTTTTTCCGCCATTGTTGGTGTTTTCACCAACAACCAGGTAAGGCTTAAATTCATTTTTTTTCACACGTCTGTTGGTGAAAACTCCAACAATGGCATCAAACCCCTAAAAGGAATTATACTATTTACTAACCTGGCTGCACCATGCGTAAATTCGTAATCAATAGTTCTTTCAGATTAACAAGCGTTTCTTATTTAATCATATCAAACCCGGTATAAGGAACCAATACTTTTGGTATTTTAATTCCTTCGGCAGTTTGGTTATTTTCGAGTAAACAAGCTACAATTCGAGGCAATGCCAATGCACTTCCGTTTAACGTATGCGCCAACACCGGTTTTCCGTCACCATCTTTCAAACGGAGTTTCAAACGGTTGCTTTGAAACGTTTCGAAGTTAGAAACAGAACTCACTTCCAGCCATTTTTGCTGTGCGGTGGAATACGTTTCAAAATCGTAAGTAAGGGCAGAAGCAAAACTCATATCACCTCCGCAAAGTTTTAAAGTGCGGAATGGCAGCTCCAAATCGCGCAATAAACCGGCAACATAAGTACGCATTTCTTCCAGCGTTTCGTACGATTTATCAGGATGAGCAATCTGTACAATTTCTACTTTATCAAACTGGTGCAAACGGTTTAAGCCACGCACATCTTTTCCATAGCTTCCTGCTTCCCTTCTAAAACAAGGGGTGTAGCCGCAATTTTTAACCGGCAGCTGGCTGGTTTTCAAAATCACATCTCTGTATATATTGGTAATAGGCACTTCGGCAGTAGGTATTAAATATAAATTATCAAGCGCTATATAATACATTTGTCCTTCTTTATCCGGCAACTGCCCGGTGGCATAACCCGAAGCTTCGTTCACCATAATAGGTGGCTGAATTTCCAAATAACCTGCTGCCGTTGCTTTGTCCAAAAAGAAATTAATTAATGCCCGTTGCAAACGTGCCCCTTTGCCTTTATACACCGGGAATCCGGCACCGGTCAGTTTATTTCCTAATTCAAAATCTATTAAATCGTATTGTGTAGTTAAGTCCCAGTGGGGTTTTGCGCCATCGTATAATTTGGGAATCGTTCCTTCCTCCTGCACATTTTCGTTTTCAGCCGGAGTTTTTCCTTTAGGAACGGATAAATGGGGAAGGTTGGGAACAGTAACTAATATCCGTTGCTGCTCTTCCTCTATTGATTTTAATGCTTCTGCCAGTTTGTTCGAACTTTCTTTCACAGCGGCACTTTTATTTTTCAACTCATCGGCTTCTGCTTTCTTTCCCTGTTTAAACAAATCGCCTACCTGTTTGGCAATGCTGTTTGCCTCATTTAGTAAGGTGTCCAGTTCGTTTTGAGTTCTTCTGCGGTCGTTATCCAGGTCAAGAACTTGTTCTAAAATTGGTTTCGCATCAAAATTTTTAATTGCCAGTCGGGCAATTGCTTCGTCTTTGTGTTCGCGGAGGTAAGTTAGTTGTAGCATGTTTTAGTATTAAGTATTAAGTTTAGATTATTAAGTATAGAGTATTAAGTACAAAGTATCAAGTATAAATACATTGATATTAGAATCAACATACAGTTATGTAAATTACCATAGTACTTAATACTATAATAAATAAAAAATCCCCTAAACTTCTTTAGAAGCTCAGGAGATTTTAATAAACGTGTTGAATAATCTTATGCTTCAGCGGGAAATGGAACAATAGAAACATACGATTTATCATCGCGTTTCTTTCTGAATTCCACAGTTCCGTCAATTAAAGCGAACAAGGTATGGTCTTTTCCAATGCCCACATTTGCTCCCGGGCGGTGTTTTGTACCTCTCTGACGTACAATAATATTTCCTGAAATAGCTAATTGTCCGCCATAGATTTTTACACCCAAACGTTTGCTATGCGATTCGCGACCGTTATCGCTACTACCGGCTCCTTTTTTATGTGCCATTTTTTTTTAGAATTTTAAATTGTTAATTACTCTTTTGTTTTTGCAACTACTGGTGCTGCTTTTTTTCTGGGTGCTGCTGCTTTTTTAGGCGCTGCTTCCACCGCTTCAGTTGTTTCCACAACTTCCTTTTTTGCTTTAGGTGCCTTTTTTGCAACTGCTGCTTCCTCTTTCAAGGTTTCTCCTTTTCCCAAAATTCCCTGGACAAGGATTTGAGTAAACTGCTGACGGTGACCATTTGATTTCTGGTAACCTTTTCTGCGTTTCTTTTTAAATACGATGACTTTGTCACCTTTGAGGTGCATAATAACTGTTGCAGCTATTTTTGCACCATCAATTGAAGGAGTTCCTATCTGAACTTTTCCGTCCTTGTCTATCAACATTACTTTGTCGAATTCAACTTTGGACCCTTCGTTAGCATCTAGGCGGTGAACATAGACTTTATTGCCTTGTTCTACCTTAAATTGTTGCCCGGCTATTTCTACGATTGCGTACATGGTTTAGGGTTTAAATTAGTATTATTTATCCAAGCATTTTTTACTTGGGGGCACGAAAGTACTAAAACTTTTTATTCCGGCAATGTTTTCAGTGCTTTTTTCTTGTTTACCAGGTATACCCCGAATAAAATCAACCCTATCCATACAAAATGAAGCGGCAAAATAGAATCGCCTTCCACTACCCCCCAACCCATTGCCACTATTGGTATCAGGTAAGTTACTGAAGAAGCAAATAGGGCATTGGTATTTCGTATTAATATATTAAATATGATAACGGAAAGGGCAGTGCCAAATATTGCTAAAAGGCATATATACCCTAAACTTTCCAAAGCAGCAGGATGGGTGGTTAACCGGGTGGTAAAATCTGTGAACCCGAAAACATATACTCCTGCCACTGGTCCTATAAACATCATTGCCCATACAGTGGCAGTAACGGAGTTTACGGCTCCCAAATTACTTTTAATAATGTTTACGCTAAATCCATAAAAAACAGTTGCCAGTAGTATGTACGAACCATACGCCAGGTTATTACTTATATCTACATTCTTGCCCACGGTCATTAACCCCACTGCTCCCGCAAAACCTATCAACAAACCAAGAACGTTTATTAGTCGTGTTCGCGCTTTAAAAATAATAACTCCTAATAATAAGGTGAATAGAGGGGTGAGGGAGTTAAGAATTCCCGCCAGCGAACTGCTGATTCCTGTTTCGGCTTTGGTAAATAAAAATGCAGGAAGAAGATTGCCGAATGTTCCCATAGCCAGGAAACTTTTCCAGTGTTTCCATAATTCTTTTTTTACATGACGATAGATTAAGGGCGAAAGAAAAAGAAAGGAGATAAAAATTCGTAAGCCTGCTACTTCATCACTGGAATATACATCCAGCCCTCGTTTCATTAAAATAAACGAGCTGCCCCAGATGAGAGCAAGTACAATTAAAATAAGCCAGTTGATGAATTTTGTATTCACGGAATAATGCTACATCGGTCCAACCTTTATTTTTTGTCCGGGCATCAGGCTATAATTTTTGGCAAAATTATTCAGTCGCAAAATCTCATCCACCGTTGTTTTGTTTTCTATTGCAATTCTGTAAAAAGAATCTCCTTTTTGAACGGTATAGTATTTGAATTCTCCCGGAACAACTTTGTTTGCAGGTTTTTCCACAACTGTGCTTTTGTTTTCAACAGCGGGAGCAGGTTTCACTACTGCCTGTTTTTTCTCATAAACATAAACCGTTAATTTACTACCCACCTTTACGGTATTCGATTTAATATTATTCCAGGTTTTAAGGTTTTCGACCGAACAGTTATATTTTTTAGCAATATTACTTAGGTGCTCTCCATTTTTCACAACATAAGTTATAGCAACTTCTCGGGTTTGAGTGGTGAGGATATTCTGGCTGGTAGCAGAATCGTTTTTATTTGGATGATATATCGCATCCTCATTATTTATAAACGCCCCCATTTTATTTGCAGGAAGGGTTAATATGCTTGGTACATCGCCTGTAACAGGAATTACCTGTTTGCGATAACTTGGATTCAGATACAGCAATTCGTCCATCGGAATATCCAAAACATTAGCTATTTGCGAAAATGAAATTTGTTTTTTTACTTGCACCGTATCTACCTGCAAAAAAGTTTTCTTCGGTATTGCTGTATATAAATTGTGTTCGGAAGTGTAATTCATCACATAGTTTACCGCAATAAAAGCAGGAACATAGCCTTGAGTTTCTTTTGGCAGAAAAGGACGTACCTCCCAATATGTTTTTTTCCCCCCGCTTCTCCTTATTGCTCTTGCCAGGTTACCTTCACCGCAATTATACGCTGCCAATACCATCTGCCAATCGCCAAACAAACTGTATAGATATTTTAAATATTCACATGCTGCTTTGGTGGATTTATAAGGGTCGCAACGCTCGTCAACATAAGAAGTAACTTTCAATCCGTAAATTTTCCCGGTGGGATACATAAACTGCCAAAGCCCCATAGCTCCCGCTCTGGAGCGCGCTATCGGGTTCAATGCCGATTCGCAAATAGCAAGGTATTTTAATTCCAACGGTAAATTATATTTATCCAGTTGCTCTTCCATCATCGGGAAATAATATTGTGACAGTGCCATCATCCTTGCCACCAGTTCCCGTTTGCGAACCGTGTACATTTCAATGTATCCTTTCACCACACTATTGTATTGCAAGTCGAAAGGTGATTCAGCATCTATTTTGGCAAGGCGCGATTCAAATACAAGTTCATCG
>JANYDQ010000381.1 GCA_025363555.1 Bacteroidota bacterium
GTATGAAGAGATTATCTTTTTTTGAAAGGTTTTAAATAATAATTCAACATCATTCCCGCATAGTCGCCTTTGTTGGTAAAAGAATGGTTGTAAACTTTATTATCTATAGAATAAGTAACATCAGAAGAAGCAATGGTAGTAAATCCTAGATTGGCAACAAATCCTGCCTGTATAATTCCGCCTTTCTTCAATAGTTTTTCTATTCCGTACATAAACTGAACAGTGGGTACAATAAATTGATTAGAAGTAGCCGACTGGTTAACATACACATTATTTATTGTTCCTTCATCGCCTTTTGCCACCACATTTTTTGTTTCATTTACTTTGTTAAAGCTACTCATTAAAGATATTCCGCTGCCAACAAAGAAACGGAAATTGCTGCAATTAGCTTTAGTAACAAAAATAGCGGTAAACGGTACCTGAATAATACCAATCCCGATATTGTTTTTAGTGGAATGACTATCGTGTTTTTTTAATAACGAATAATCATTAGACACGGTGTATTCAAAACCTATCTGTGATAAATTCATTCCTGATTGAAGACTCCAGTGTTTGTTCAGGTAATACCGTCCCATAATGCCAAGCGTACCGCTTCCAAAGGGATTACTGTTAAATCTGCCGTTGGCATCGCTCATACCTCCCGAAAATTGTGAATGATTGCCTGAACCTGAAGTTAACAAACCGATGCTCCAATTGCCCTGTGCCGTTGCATTAGTAATTGCTGCAACTACTAATACCGCTACTATTATTTTTTTCATTTTATGTGGGTTTTAAAATTATTTACTCAAAGGTATTACATTATTTCCGATTAATCAAACAACTAAATCAAATGATTTTTTTTCCATTACTTTTCCATTAATCTTTATTTCAATTAAATGTTTCCCGGAGTAATGTTTTCGAGTGGTGAAGTCTAAGAAACGCTGACTTTTAGATATATGAATAGTTTGCTTGGGTTTCAATTCCACTTCTTTTAATTTAAAAGTTTTAGGAAATGCTTCACCGGATTTTTTTGAATAATGAATTGCATAATCAATCACTAATTTCTGCGGAGTTGTTTTTTCAGAAACAATATCAAAATCAAAAACCAGGGTGTCACCCAACTTTATTTTTGATTTATTTAATTTAAAGTTTTTGATGTCAACTTTCACATTCTTTTCAAAATTAAAAACAGCTAACGATTCAGGATGCCCTTTTTTAATCAATGTTCTGCTGGCGTGTTTAATTATCCATGAAGTGTGAATATTTGTTTTACCCCATGACTTAATAACACTCAACATATAATCAGCATGATGTTTTGAAAAATCATTGAGGTGATTAGCAACAGATTTTTTTACATACAACTCTTTATCTGCTTTTAATTTGTCAAGAATAGATTTTGTAACGGATGGGTTCTTTATCACTTCATCAAGATTAAATGACCACGGTAACCTCGAACGGCTGCCTTCGCTTGCCAGTCGTCTTACATGATGATTTTTATCTTCCGCCCATTTATTCATCACTTTTAATGTTTTTGCAAAATCTCTTTTCAGGAATTCGCGAATGGCAAATTCAGAAGAACCTAATTGAGTTAAATACTTCAATGCATCCATTGATAAATTGAAATCATCGTGCCCGTATTGTCCTACAAAATCAGGAAAAAGAAGGGAAGTGTAATGAGATGAAAATTGAGGAACAACTTTATAAAGGATGTCTATTGATTTTTTATAATCATCAGGCAAATGCTTTTTTAAAACCACAGTTGTATTTCTTAACCGCTGATTCAATGATAAGGCATCCAATCCTTTTGTAACATCTTTCACAAAATTATCAATATGAAAATGTTTATCTGCTTTATTAAATTCTACCGCCAATCGCTGGTAGAAGTTTTTATTAAACATGTCTTTTAGTGCGTCAGCCATCTTATAAATTGTATATTGTTAAATTGTTTTATTGTTGAACCGGTTGCTGAACAATAAAGCAATATAACAATTTAGCCATTAAAAATTTCCATCACTGTTATTTCCGGCAATATGCCCACTCTTCCGGGATAGCCCAGGAAACCTAAACCACGGTTAACGTACACTTGTTGCTTACCTTCCGAGTACAGTCCAGCCCATTGTTTATAAACATATTGTGAAGGGCTCCACTTGAAACCCGGTATTTCTATCCCAAACTGAAACCCATGGGTATGTCCGCTAAAGGTAAGGTCAATGTCTTTGTACTCTTTAATTACCTGCACACTCCAGTGCGAAGGGTCGTGAGAGAGCAATAATTTAACAGGATATTTTTCTGTACCTGCGTATGCTTTTTTCATGTTTCCGTATTTAGGAAAGTTTAAATGTCCGCCCCAGTTTTCAATTCCCAGCAAGGCAATTTCAGCAACACCTTTTTTTAAAACCACGTGTTCATTCAACATTAATTTCCAACCAACCATGGCATGAATCTTTTTTAAGTCGTCCAGGTTTTTAGCTTTGGCTTCCGCACTGTCCCAGGTAACATAATCTCCATAATCGTGATTACCTAATATACTGTAAACACCCATCGGGGCTTTTACTTTGCTTAATATATCTATAAATGGTTCTGCTTCCGATGAACGATTGTTTACCAAATCTCCCGTAAAAAAGATAATATCTGCATTTTGCTTCATTACTATTTTCATTGCATCTTCAACATGCGTGGTGGAAATAAAACTACCTGAATGTATATCCGAAATCTGCACTATTTTCAAACCGTTAAACTCATTTGGTAAATTGGGTAATACTACTTTCAATGTATGCACTTTATAATCAAACGCACCTTTTACCATTCCATAAATAAAACTTGCGAAAGGCAATGCAGCCATGCCCAACGCTATATAATTCAGAAACTTTAACCGGGAAATAGTGTGGGGATTTGTAACGTCAAGTTGCACTCCGTCATGCTGAACTTGTTTCAGCATCTCGCCAGTACCAGCGTTTGATGAAGTAAAAATATAACTGCCTATCCAGCGAAACAAACGAATAATATCGTCCACAGCCAGAAACACGGAGCCAATTATTTTGGAGATAACAATTAATACAAATAAAGGAATGATATAAACTCTTATAAATTGTGGTAAGCCATTAAACCCAGAAACAAGAGGAATAAGAAATACCATAAAGGATAGCACTGTAAATCCCCAGTAGATATAAAATGCAGTATTACGTTTACTTGCAGAAGCTCCCTTGAATACAGTAGATACCGCCTGGTAGAAATACCAGTCGATTAAAAAAAGAAGTAAGCCGAAAATTAAAATCCGTATGGTAAAAGACATTTATTTATTTTACCTTATTTTCTATTGCATCCAACTTCAACTTTATTGCTTCCAGTTCAGCTTTTAAAGAAGTGTTTTCTGATTTCAATTCATCCGTACGTTTTTTTAATGCCTGTATCGACACCATGTTTATTCCGTCTATGTCCAGCGTATTAATAGTGGTGTCGCTGGTACCATCCAAATGAAAAGCGGAATAAAAGTCTTGAGCCATACAACCGATATGGCGGGTAGCTTTAGGCTGTGCTTTGTAATTCCAGTTAGTAATGGGTAATGCAGAAAGTTTTTGAAGAATATCTTCAGCATCTATTTGAATAAAATTTTCTTTTTTGTTTTTATCTGATACACTTGCCCATGCACCAGCACCCGATGTAAGTTGCACCCCGGCTGTTAAGGCAGAGTTAGTATACATTTTATATCCCCCGTTAAATCGCGACATAAAAATATCGTCAGCAGAAGCAGTCATCACGGTAGCAGTGGAAAAATCGCCCAGCATCAATGCTCCCTGGTGTAAATTGGAAGATACATTGGAACCGATAGCAGTTGAATTTACTCCGCTGGCAGTGGTGGTATAACCCATAGCGGTTGAATAATTTCCGGACGCTGTGGTGGTATATCCCATAGCGGTAGAATAACTTGCACTTGCATTGGTAAATCCACCCATAGAAGTAGAAGTAAGTCCGTTTGCAATCGTTGAATTTCCCATTGCAATAGAATTAATACCGCTCGCTACTGTATTTGTTCCTAATGCTGTTGCACTGTTTTGAGTGGCATTGCCTCCATTTCCCAAAGCGATTGAATAATCTCCGCTTGCCAATGTATTAAAACCTATGGCAGTGGCATCTATTCCTGATGCTGTAGTGGAAACGCCAAGTGCGGTAGCCCCTGTGCCCGATGCCGTAGTGCTGCTTCCCATTGCAGTAGAGTTGGTTCCGTTTGCTTTTGTGGTATTGCCCATTGCCACAGAGTAATTACCAATATAGGTATAGGAACCAGCACCC
>JANYDQ010000002.1 GCA_025363555.1 Bacteroidota bacterium
TGATGCCGCCGCCTAAGCCTGGGGAACCCACACTGTTGCCCGTGATGACGCAGTTCGTAAGCGCCAGTATGGCTAACGTTGGGAGGTATATTATAGAAAATTTTTGCACACATAGGCTCTTGATTGGTATTCTAACCATTAACTAACACCACGAAATAATTTTACCTTTGCCACATGACAAAAAAAGAACGCTTCCAAAAAGTAATAGACTATTTCAGCAAAAACCACCCCATAGCCGAAACAGAATTAAAATACGACAATCCCTATCAACTATTAGTAGCTGTTATTCTTTCCGCCCAATGCACCGACAAGCGCGTAAACATGGTAACACCGGAATTATTCAAAGCATTTCCTCACCCCGAAGTAATGGCACTAGCCACCAGTGACGAAGTGTTTCAATACATCAAAAGCATCAGCTATCCTAATAACAAAGCGAAGCACCTGGTAGGCATGGCTATCATGCTGGTAAATCAGTTTAAAGGAATCATTCCATCCGATGTGGACGAACTTCAAAAACTCCCCGGAGTAGGGCGCAAAACAGCAAACGTAATAGCATCAGTAGTTTATAATCAACCCGCAATGGCAGTAGATACGCATGTGTTCCGCGTTTCTGCCCGCCTGGGACTCACCACCAATGCCAAAACACCACTCGAAACCGAAAAACAATTAATGAAATATATTCCTGACAATAAAGTTGCGGTAGCCCATCACTGGCTCATTTTGCACGGGCGGTATATCTGCGTGGCGCGAAACCCCAAGTGCCACATCTGCGAACTGAAATTGTTTTGTAACTATTTTGAGAAAGTGCAGAAAAAAAATATCACCCTTTAATCCCGCTACCACTTTTTTTTAATTATTTGGGCGTGCCCCTGCGGGTCGGGCTTTCCGCTTCAATCTTTTTTGGTGAAGAACCAAAAAAGGATTTCCGCTACAATCCCTCACGCTGCGTTTCCTGTAGTTGGCTTCTTGCAGTTATACTATTTTGAAATGGTTCAAAAAAAAACAGATGAAAACCATCTGTTTCTACTGTACAAATACTTCAGGTTCCGTCACCCCTCTCCTTTTTTAAGGAGAGGGGCTGGGGGTGAGGTCTTACGAAGGAAAGTTTTTTTTAATAAAACTATTTTTTCTCTGTAACAAAAAAATTATTTCTTTTTCTCTGCCCGTTTTCTTTTCACATAAAAAAAGCCGCTTAGACCTGCAACGATGACAATAAAATGAATGAAGTAAGAGCGCGACAAGCCATCTTTGTTTACAAAACAAAAGAAACGTTCCCATCGGAATTTTCCTGTTTTAGAATTTTGAGTTAATGATTTAATAATACCCACACTGCCCGAAACAGGGTTTTTGGCAGGGTCTTTTATACTCATCCAAACAAATACAGGTTTTCCCACAATATGGTCTTCCGGCACCACTCCCCAAAACCTTGAATCGGCAGAGTTTTGGCGGTTATCACCCATCATAAAATAATAATTTAATTTGAAGGTATAAGTTTTGGTTTCGTTCCCGTTAATAAAAATTTTATCCCCTTTTATCTCCATGGTGTTGCCTTCGTAATTAATAATCATTCGACTGTAAAGGCTGATAGTAGAGGTATCGAGGTTAATAGTTGTTCCTGCTTTCGGAATAGTAAAAGGTCCGAAATTATCGTTGTTCCATTTAATGGCAGGGTTATGCGGAAAAACATGGGCTTCGTACACTCCTTTTTTAGCTATTTGTCTTTCCATAGAAATAACTCCTTCGGTGCCTTTTACTTTTTCGGAAGTGGAAACAGGCATGTTTAAAAGGTATTCGATGGTGTCGCCCATAATATTGGTGATGCCTGCTTCATCCACATATATATCGAGTTTATCCAGCACTTTATTATTGGGCATAAATTTATGTTCGCTGTAATCGTATTCGCCAAAAACAAAACCTTTTGTTCTTACAATGTAATGATGCTGGGCATGTTCAGGGGTTTGCACGTGCTGGTCATTAATGTAAACCTCATCATCTTTTATTTCCAGTTTGTCTCCGGCAATAGCAATGCAGCGTTTTACATAATTTTCGCGCTTATCGGCAGGGCGATAAGTAACCTTTCCAAAAGGATGACCGGTGTATTGATTAATAGCCTGCGGATTGTTTACATTGCTCCATCCAAAATCTCTGCACATCTGGTAATAGCTCTGCGCCTGGTCTTCCTGGCTCAATCCTAAAGCAACGGTGTCCCCATCGGGATAATTAAAAACAACGATGTCGTTATTTTTTACTGAACCAAAGCCAGGTAAACGGAAGTAGGGGAGTTTAAACCATTCTAAATACGACTTGGTGGTTCCTGTAAATGGCAAGGTATGCATGGCGAAAGGAAACGACAAGGGAGTGTTAGGCACTTTGGCTCCATAGCTTATTTTACTTACAAAAAGATAATCGCCCACCATCATTGATTTTTCGAGGGAAGAAGTGGGGATGGTAAATGCTTCGAAAAAGAAAGTACGGATAACAGTGGCTGCTACCACGGCAAATACAATAGCTTCGGTCCATTCGCGGGCAATAGAAGGTTTGCGTTTGCTCATATCTTCCGGTCCCACATATTTTGTGTCTTTCTGAAAAGCAATGTAAGGAAGGTAAATGAAACCAAACATAGCAGCCATGGCTCTTTCGGAAAAACTTCTTTTGTTAAATGCCTTTGCCAATAACAAACACATGATGACATACATCAGGAAATTAACTCCTGGGGTGATGATTAAGAAAATCCACCACCATGGTTTTTTAATTATTTTTAACCATATAATAAAATTATAAACAGGTACAAACGCTTTCCAGCTTTGTTCTCCGGCAAGAGGAAACAATTTCCACAAACCAATAACTGTGGCGATTGAAAAAACAATTAAAAACAAATAGGAAGTGTCCATAGAAATGATTTTAGATATTAGATTTTAGATTTTAGATTTTAGAATTTAGATTTTAGAATTTTAATAGTGGGTATTAGATTTTAGAATTTTAAAGCAAGTCATTCATTCCAAAAATTCCTTTTTTGCCTTGCATCCATTCAGCCGCCATAACAGCCCCTAATGCAAAACCTTTGCGGTTATGTGCAAAATGAGTAATGCTAATTTCATCCACATCGGAAGTATAAGTTACCGTATGCGTTCCGGGAACTTCGCCCAGTCGTTTTGAAATAATGTTGAGTTCATTTTCATTTTCGGTAGGTGAATTCACCCATTTTTGCTTCTTACTAATTTGTGTGATTATCTGGTTGGCTAAAGTTATAGCAGTGCCGCTGGGCGCATCCAATTTATGTATATGATGTATTTCCTCCAGTTCTACATTATATTCCGAATGTCCGTTCATGAGCTTTGCCAGGTATTCGTTTACTTTAAAAAACAAATTGACACCAATACTGAAATTGGAAGAATAAAATATGGATTGATTCTTTTCAATGCAATGTTGCTTCACTTCTTCCAGCTTATCATACCAGCCTGTAGTGCCCACCACCACCGGAACATTGGCTTCAAAGCATTTGTAAATATTATTTACAGCAGAGGCAGGGATGCTGAATTCAATAGCTACATCTGCTTTCTTTAGTTCATTAACGGTAAAGGTATTTGTATTGTCCTGGTCTATTGTCAATACGATGGAATGTCCGCGGGCAACAGCAATTTGTTCAATTACTTTACCCATTTTTCCATAACCTATAATTGCAATCTTCATAATCTGATTTGTTGAATCGTTGCGAAATTACAATTTAATTGTTAAAGAAAGTCCTGCAGAATACTGATTTACATAAGCGGTATTAATCAATGCCGGGCGGAGATGAAAAGATAAATCTTCGCTTACATCAAAAGTAAATAAATGCGCATCCACATTTGCATCCACTATATTGAGCAAGTATAAAGCAGCCGCGCCTATTACAGATAAATCGCGGTAACGATGATAATAATGTTGCAAAGTATTGAGCTGGTCGGGTTGGTACAGCCCTGTGTAAGTGTTATTATAACTGTCTTTTAAGTCGTTTAAGTATTTTTTATATTTCACCTGGTTATAATTGATGGAATACGCCAATGCTCCAAAACCCACATAGATAATGGGAAGTTTCCAGTATTTTTTATTATAAATTTGTCCTAACCCGGGGCAGACAGTAGATAATATGGCTGCTTTTTTTGGTGAATGTGTTTTTTGATTTATTTTTACCTGCTCGCCTTTGCGAAGAGTGTCGCTGGTGAAAAGCGGTTTGGTTGAGTCTGCTTTTGTTCCTGTTAATTGCGCAAAACTGTTTGAATTAAACAAAAACAAAAAAGTTATTACAAGTGTACTTTGTAATAACTTTTTTGTTTTAAAATCAACTATTGAATTATACATCTAACAAATCAAGAATTCGTTTTAAATCAGAATCGGATTTGAAAGGAATAATAATATTTCCTTTTCCGGTGGACTCTTTGTTTATTTTTACTTTGGTATTGAACACCGCTCTCAAATCAGTAACAAAATTAAGTTGTTCGACAGATAGGATTGCTTTGGATGATTTTTTATCCTTTGCTGATGTAACCGTTTTTGTTTCGGTTTTCACTCCTCTTGCCATATCTTCCACATCGCGAACTGATAAATTATTTAAAACAATCTGGTTATAAATATCCAGTTGTTTATCTTCATTATCAATATTAATCAATGCGCGGGCATGCCCCATGGTAACATCTCCGTTACGAATAGCCAATTGAATTTCAACCGGAAGTTTTAATAAACGTAAATAATTAGTAATGGTAGAGCGTTGTTTGCTTACCTTTTGCGAAAGTTGTTCCTGTGTTAAACTGCATTCATCAATCAGGCGTTTGTAACTAATGGCAACTTCAATAGCATCCAGTTCTTCGCGCTGAATGTTTTCTACCAGCGCCATTTCCAGCATTGCCTGGTCGTTTGCAACGCGAATGTATGCAGGAACACTGGTTAACCCGGCTAACTGCGAAGCACGAAAACGTCTTTCTCCTGAAATTAATTGATACTTATCATATCCTAATTTACGAACGGTGATGGGCTGAATGATGCCATGCTCCTTAATGGAAGCAGCCAGTTCGTTCAGCGCATCCTCTTCAAAATTTGTTCTTGGCTGAAAAGGATTAGTTTCAATTTGTGATATTTCTATGTTGGCAACAGCACCTACTACTTTTCCCTCGCCTTCCAGTTTATTATTGGTAATATCGGTTTTAGCATCTTCCAGCAATGCGCTCAATCCTCTTCCTAATGCGTTTCTTTTAACAGTCATTTTTAATATTTCAATATTTTGTTTTACACACAGATTTGTAAATTCGTACTTATTTGTAATTCGTAATTCTAATTTTCTTCAACAATATTAATAATTTTTTCATCATCACCCATTCTTGTGAGTTTATTTTTTTGCAAAATTTCTCTTGCCAGGTTCAGATAATTAGTTGCTGCTTTTCCGCTGGCATCGTGCATAATAATGCTTTGCCCGAAACTTGGAGCTTCGCCCAGTTTAGTGTTTCGCTGAATGATGGTATCAAATACCAGTTGCTGGAAATGTGTTTTTACTTCTTCCACCACCTGGTTGCTCAATCGCAAACGCATATCGTACATGGTAAGTAAAATACCTTCGATTGTTAAATCGGCATTCATCCTGGTCTGAACTATTTTTATGGTGTTCAGTAATTTTCCTAATCCTTCCAACGCAAAATATTCGCATTGAACCGGAATTAATACTGAATCTGCTGCTGCAAGTGCATTGACAGTAACGAGTCCCAGGGACGGAGAACAATCAACAATAATAAAAGCATAATCATCTTTTATTTTGTCCAATGCCTGTTTCATCATTTTCTCACGATTGGGCAAATTTATCATTTCTATTTCAGCCCCCACCAAATCAATGTGTGCAGGCAACAGGAACAAATTTGGTGTTTCCGTTTTCAAAATAATATCTTTCGGATTTACTCCGTCAATGATACATTCGTAAATACCTGTGGTTATGTTTCGCGGGTCGAAACCCACCCCGGAAGTAGAATTGGCTTGCGGGTCGGCATCTATCAGCAATGTTTTGTACTCCAATACTGCCAGACTTGCTGCAAGATTAATGGCTGTGGTGGTTTTTCCCACCCCGCCTTTTTGATTGGCTATTGCTATTATTTTTCCCATATTTATTTAAAATTGTTTGATTTAGTGTATTCAGAAAACAGTATTAATGTATTAAATTTTTAAAATTTCAGGCAATGGAATTTAGTATTTATCCTCTATGTTCATAATATTGTTTTACTTTGCACCTTTTAATTTTCGCACGAAAGTACATTTTTTGTGTGTTTTACTTATTAAAACTTATTGTAGATTTTTAAACAATTTTTAAAATAATCCCGTATAGTACATGATTACAATCATTTCAGCCACTAACCGACCCGACAGCAATACCCTGAAAATTGCCCGAAACTATGCTTTGCTGATGGAAAAACACAATATCCATCCAAAATTACTTTCGCTGGAGGTGCTTCCGCGCGATATTGCTTTTACTGATTTGTACGGGCATCGTTCTAAAGAATTTGATAAAATAGTAACCGAATTTTTAGTCCCGGCTGAAAAATTTGTATTTATTTCGCCCGAATACAATGGCAGTTTTCCGGGAATACTTAAAGTTTTTCTTGACGCTATTCATCCCGATTTGAACCGAAATAAAAAGGCGGCTTTAATAGGAGTTTCTACCGGCAGGGCGGGTAATCTTCGTGGTATGGACCATCTTACCAGTATTCTTCATTACCTGGGGTTGCACGTTCATCCTCTAAAACAACCTATTTCTAATGTTTTGCACCTGATGGATGAAAACGGAAAGCTGAAGGATGAATACACTATCCGGATTCTGGAAAAACAGATTGAGGAGTTTTTGAACTGGTAACTATTACAACTTCCAAATAAAAAAAAGCAAAAAGGTAATAAATACCTTTTTGCTGATTATTTTAAGATACTGCATTAAACACTAATTAATACCAGATGTGCAGCGGGATTGTTTTATTCTTAATTCTTAATTACTATAATCCTATTATACAGGAAATAACTCCACTCCAGCCACCATTCTTGCTTTCGTCAGTTAAATTAACAAAACGAAGAAAGCAGGCAAAGCGTTTTCCGGCTTCTGCCGGAGTAAAGGCATGGCTAAAAAGACCCTCTTTGCTCAAATAATCTAAATTACAATCTTTGGGGTCGGTTGGCAGTGGGGCATCCACCGGCAACACAATCCCTTTTACCTCCACAGCATCTGCCAATGGGTCTATTGTTGCTCTTTTTGAGTGCGAGTCGGTGCGCACAATGTGATTAACTAAGGCTCCGCCCATAGAATATACTTTTCCGAAAGGTATATTAGTGATAGCCGTCCTTTTGGCATGGTGAGTAACGGGTGGCGCAATGTGGAGGTTAGCATAATCGTCAGCATTCATTAAACTGCCAGGCAAATCGCTATAAATACTTTGCAATTTTTTGGTAATTTCCGTTTCTTTGGCGTGCATGTTTGTTGTGTTAGGTCCGGTGCGTGTGCTTGCGCTTGCATGGAGGTTGAACCAATGTGTCCAGCCGGTGGCGCCATCGGTTACCAACCCGTTCAGGGCGGTAATGTTGGTTGTAGTAATTAATAAACGGCTTGCATTAGCGGTAAGATAACTTAACACTAATAGAATGTAGGTATTGAACGGGTCAATAGCTTGTGGTACGATGTGTTTTTCTGACATGATTTTTTGAATTTAGGTTAATTAATTGATATTTAAACTGTTGGAAATTAAAAATGATGATTTATAGTCATTCCGCACCAGTGCGCAAGAGTTCCGCAACAGTGCGCAAGAGTTCCGCAACAGTGCGCAAGTGTTCCGCACCAGTGCGCAAGAGTTCCGCAACAGTGCGCAACCGTTCCGCACCTGTGCGCAAGTGTTCCGCACCAGTGCGGAAGTGTTCCGCACTGATGCGGAATTATTCCGCAATGATGTAAAATAAAAAATCCGGTTACGAATTTTTTCGAAACCGGGCGTTAAAGAGATAAAAAGGATAGTATTTGGAAACGTTTGTTTCGCGGAACCGGAGTAGTGTATTGTACTTTTTGTTTTCACTTTTAGAGTATTAAAAGTAGTGTTTAGTTATTTGATGCGCCAAAAATATGTAAAAGAATTTAATCTGACACTATTTATTTAACAAATTTTAATAAATCTTTTGGAGAGGATTATTTTTTCACCGAATTTTCTCCACCCATCAATACATACTGAACAATATTAGCCCCCATTTTCAATGCTTTCTGGTGGGTTTCGGGACTGTCTTTGTGTATTTCATAGCTTTCCCAGCCATCGCCTAAGTCGCATTCGTAATCATAAAAACAAACCAACCGACCTTGATAAATCAACCCGAAACCTTGTGCAGGTCCCCCATCGTGCTCATGTATTTTTGGTAAGCCGTTCGGGAAATCATATTTCTGATGATAAATAGGGTGGGAGAAGGGAAGTTCGATAAACTCCAGTTCGGGAAACACTTTTTTCATTTGCGGACGAATGAATTTATCAATCCCGTAATTGTCCGAAATTTCCAAAAACCCACCGCCAATTAAATAGTTGCGCAAGTTTTCGGTTTCCTGGCTGTTAAAAACAATATTTCCATGCCCTGTAATATGCACCAGCGGATAATTAAAAATTTCCGGGCTTCCTGCTTCCACAATAGCCTGTTCGGGATTGATGTTTGTTTTTAAATTGTCGTTACAAAACTTAACCAGGTTGGGCAAAGATGTTTCCAGGTTGGCATACCAGTCGCCCCCACCGCCATATTTGAGCAATGCAACCTGGTAAGTAGGAACAGGGCGAAATGCAAAATTCCCCAGAAGGATGGCTAAAAATAAAATTGTATTTTTCATTTACTGCGAATTATATTACTTATTAACTATTACTTATTAACTATTACTTATTACCTAAATTTCCCTTGGCTTCTTTTAATTGCAAATACATTTCATTAAACCGTTCCATCATTTTTTCTATAAACACATCGTCCACCATTTTAGTAATTCCTTCAATGCCGTTTATTTCGCTGTGCGGAATTTTAAATATTTGTTCCATCGGTCCGGCTTCAAATTTAATTTGGTATTTATCATTCATCGAAAAGATGGTGATGGATATTTTAGGATGTGGTATGTTGGCTATAACTCGCATTTGTATTGCTATATTGTTGTATTGCTACATTGTTTCATTGCTTATGTGCCTATTGCCTATTTCCTATTGCCTATTCCCTATTTCCTATTCGCTATTGCCTATTCCCCATTTCCTATTCCCCATTTCCTATTCCCTATTCCCTATTCCCTATTCCCTATTCCCTATTTCCTATTCCCTATTTCCTATTTCCTATTTCCTATTTCCTATTTCCTATTGCCTATTCGCTATTGCCTATTGCCTATTCCCTATTGCCTATTTCCTATTCCCTATTTCCTATTGCCTATTCCCTATTTCCTATTTCCTATTGCCTATTCGCTATTTCCTATTTCCTATTTCCTATTCCCTATTTCCTATTCCCTATTCGCTATTCCCTATTGCCTATTGCCTATTCCCTATTTCCTATTCCCTATTTCCTATTCCCTATTTCCCATTCCCTATTGCCTATTCCCTATTTCCTATTTCCTATTCCCTATTCCCTATTCCCTATTTACTTCTGAACCTTAAATGGACCGCTGAAAATACCGGTTCCTTCATCTCCTTCTTTTCTAATCTTTGCTTGAAGTTTATGAGCAAGTTCAGCATAATGTTTTAAATTGTTTTTATGTAAAAACATAGCAGCATTATCATCACCGTTAATATAATTTGCCATAGCTGCCCAGTGAAATTCTTTTTTATCCATCAATATTTTAAATGCTTTTTTGTCTTCCCAAATAGCATTTACAAAAGCAGCAAGCACCAAATGTTTGTGAAGCAATAAATATTCAAATGCTTTAGGGTAACGACTTGCAGCATCTTTCAACTGAACCATTTCTTCATAATTATTTTTCTGCAACCATTCTTTGGCTCTCGTATCGCCTTCTATCCAGGCAATGGTTTTTTCTATTATATCTTTCGGGTAAAGTAACATTTTTGTAAATTTCGAATTCGCTATTCGTTAAAATTCGTTATTCGTTGATTAAAATTTTATTATCATCCTGAAATTCAATTGTCGTTTGGTCAAATAATTTGGTACAGCATATTGCCTGCTGGTAACATCTTCCACCCAAATATACGAAACAGTATTATTTGTATCAAGTAAATTAAATACTTCCAAACTTACCCAAACTGATTTCAACACCCTTGTCGGACTTTTTGGTTTTGTTTTCCTGTTTTCTCTTAACACTTGATACGAAAAACCAATGTCAACCCTTCTGTAAGGAGGCATTCGTAGGGTTTGCTGGTAGCGTTGCGAATTGGGCGCACCAAAAGGAACACCGGTTCCAAACAATAAATTTAAGTGCATTTTTAAATCGGGCAAATGAGGCATTTTATCCTGGAAAAATAATCCGAAACTAACCCGCTGGTCGGTAGGGCGCGGAATATACCCGGGCTCAAAACGAACACTGTCCACAGCTTTGTAATTGGCAGTATATCCGGGAACAATTTTTTGTCCATCGCTGTTATAATATTCGTAATAATAATCGTCCTTAATATCTTCGCGTGTTTCCATTACAGATAACGAAGCCCACGACTCCAGCCCTTTTACAAACTCCCCGTTCACTTTCATGTCAATCCCTCTTGCATAACCATGAGCATTGTTTTTTGCAGAATAAGTAATCCGAACATTATCCACCTGGTAAGGAATAATATTGTCGAGTTTTTTATAATACGCTTCGCAAATAAATTTGAATGGTCGTCTCCAGGCTATAAAATTATAATCGCTGGACAGCACAAAATGAATGGACGTTTGCGCTTTTATATTGTAATTCAAAACCCCTTTCCCATCTCTCAACTCCCGATAAAAAGGAGGCTGATAATAATACCCGGTAGAAAATTTAAAAAGAAAATCATCTCTCCAGTTGGGTTTTACTGCTAATGTTGCCCGGGGACCAATTAATGCCTGTTTGTTCAAATCCCAGTAGTTGGCTCGTATTCCGCCTATCAGGGAAATAATGGCAGTGTCTTTTGTTTCTTTGTTCCATATTCCTTCGGCATATCCGGAAACCCGATTGGATGAAATATTTATTTTTTGTTTAATTACGTTTTGCAATTCATTCGTTTGTGGGTCGCTAAGGGGTAAAGAAAACCCTGCACTGTCCACATATTTCCATTCGCTTAATTTATCGCTTATTATTTCCCTGTTATATTTTACTCCCCACAATACCTGTTTCTTGCCTGCTGTATAAGTTCCTTTATGTTCTCCGCTAAACACGTAAGCATCTAAATTAGTTCTTGCATGGTTGATGTAGGTTCCCACACCACGATTAGCCACCACATTGCCAAAGGTAGGTTTGCCAAAATCGGTTTCCAGTTGGTCAATGTAGTATTGTCCTTGTATGTCAAACGCTTCACTCTCCTTACTGCGAAAAGCCGAGCCGATAAATTTTAAATTCAGTTTATCATTGCGGTCGTGATGTATTAAAGACAATGCACCCATCATGGTATTGAATTTATCCACTTCCTGCCCGTCAAAATATATTTTCAAACGCAATGCATCATTCAGCGTTCCGAAATCTGTTTCTCGGTTTTCAGGAACAATGCGGTATTTATTGCTTGCATAGTTGCCAAGGAAATCAAGTTCCCATGTATCGCTCAAATCGTAAGTAAGATAACCCTGAACATCTGCAAAAAATGGTTTGTAATCGCCCTTGGTATCTGTTTTACTTAATAAATATTTATTGGTTTTATACCTTGCACCCAGCAGCCAGGTAAAACGATGGTTCTTTGTGTTTCCTTCCAGGTGCAGGTTACTGCCCAGCATACTCCCGGAAACAGTACCGGCAAACTTTCTCGGTCTTCGATATTGAACATCTAACACGGAAGACATTTTATCTCCATACTTTGCCTCAAAACCACCTGCCGAAAACAAAACGGAAGAAACCAAATCAGGATTAATAAAGCTTAACCCTTCCTGTTGCCCGCTGCGAATAAGGAAAGGGCGATATACTTCAATGCCGTTTACATACACCAGGTTCTCATCAAAATTTCCACCACGAACGGAATACGAAGAACTCAACTCGTTGCGGCTGGACACACCGGGCAGGGTAAAAAGAATAGCATTAAAATCTTCGCTTGCCGTGGGGATATGAGTAATGTTTATGGGGTCTATGCGGTTTACCGGGTGAAAACGATTGTTATCACTTACTTCCACCTCTATCAGGGTATTCTTAAAAACCATCGAACGATTTACTTCTACTTTCTGATTGGCACCCACATGTACCGTTTTTTGTTCCTGTGTATGGTCTATGCTGGTAAAAACAAGAACCACATCCTTGTCGGAAGGAATGGAGTAGGAGTAGTTTCCGTTACTTGCGCTTATGGTGGGCGGTTGGGGAGAGCCAAGAATTGAAATAGTAACCCCTTCTATAGGCTCCTTATCTGCATCCACTATTTTTCCATACACCGTTCCGGTGCTTTGGGCAAGGGAATGAAAAGAAGAAAGAATGAAAAATAAAACGAAAAGAAAAGTGGTGTTTTTTATTTTTGCTAACATATTATTCAATAACCCTACTCGCGCTGTAACTAATCATCAATAAAACAATTTAACCTTTTTTATCCTTCTTCTTTTTAAAATCACCGTTCTTCCATGCCTGTATAAACTTTGCCCATGCTATTGGGTTCAACAAATTGTTTGGAGGCAACTGACCAGCATAGTATAATTTACTTTGATATTGCTGGGTAGTGTATTTGTAATTAAGGCTTGCATCAGCAGCCATTCCTGCCATTCGCTGTTTTACATCAGAACGCTGCATGTTTTTTTCTGCTCTCCCCATATCATCTTCGGGCAGTTGCAAGGCAAGAAAAGCCGCCTTAAACTGCTCTTTGGAGGGCCAGGGATATACTTCGGTAATGGTTAAATGAACGGTATCTGTTCTTAATACCTGTATCAGCGAATATTTATTGGTGGACAAGGTATCCGGGATAATAAAACTGGCAGAAGTAAACCCGATGGCGGAAAACTCAATGGTGTCGCCTAATTGGGCAACAAACGAAAAGTACCCGAAATAATCACTGATAGTTCCGCGGTTGCTTTTTTTAACCAGTATGCTCGAATACGGCACAGGGCGAAGACTATCTCCTTCCACTACCACTCCCGAAAATTGAATTAATTTACTACTTGCATCCTGCCAGGCTACTTTTTGTTGTGCATTGGTGCGCAAAGGAATCAATGCTATAAGCAGCAGAAAACTAAAATTCAGTGTTATTCGTTTCATATCTTAATTTATTGGAGCCCAAAAATACATATTTATTGGGCTCTGTACATATTTATATACAGTTAACGCAAAAAAAGAAGTTTTATTGTACAGAAATGAAACTATTTTTTATTTCACATAATTTACGATAAAATAAATAATTTAACATTCACCAAATAGGATGTAATGTTTTATTAAAAACATGTAATTTATAATTTCCTGGAATAGCAGACCTTTGTACCTATTAAAAATTAAATACCTGAAATCATGAAAAAAGCACTTTATTATCTTGCAATTCCTGCCCTGGCTATCATCATAGGCGCAATAACTATGAAAGGATGTAAAAAAGAGGAGACCACCACAGTTTCAAATTCGCCCGGAAATAATACCATTATCCCTGTGTCTCCCATTGTAACTACCGGTGGTTCGTGGCATATTAGTTATTTTTATATCAATGGTAAAGACCATACAGCAGATTATAACGGGTATGCTTTTGCTTTTTATCATAACGGTGAAATGACCGCCACCATTACCGATGTGATAACAGGAGGAATGTGGAGTTATGACAATCACAATATATTTCATATCCGACTCGACAATACACCTCCGTTAACTAGTTTAAGTAAAGGCTGGCTGGTTGTTTCGGGAACAGGTTCGGAATTTGATTTGCAGGACCAGGTAACTGAAAATAACCAGGTACTTCATTTTACAAAAGATGCTTCTCCTGGCGGAGGTATTCCTACTGGTATGTAATGAACTGACAAATTACAAAAGGAGACCTACGTTATGGGTAGCCATTCTTTTCGTGTTATAGCTTTCCATCTATAAAATACATTTTAATTTATAATTCATAATTTTTTAAAGCGTATCCCCATTTATAATTCATAATTTTTTAAAGCCGCCCCAAATTTTATTTACTCCACCCCAAATTTTAATCATACTGCCACATTTTTAACCAGTCCTCATTTTATCTCCACACTTTTACTCCCGAAAATATGGCGATGGTAGATATTCATAATATAGAAATAAAGCAGGTAGTAATTGGAATTGTGTGCCCGGCTTGCGGAGGAAAATAAAAAAAAACAATTACAAACGATTTTAAATCAAAAATAATTTCCCTGCTCACTTTTGGAAATAAAACGATTCATAATTATAAATGTGATGGTTGTAACAGGAATTTTAACCTGTTTAAAAAAAAATGCACCATGTGCAGAACCTAACCGGCATGGTTTAAAAAGTTCTTTAAAATAAATTGTTGTGAGGCTGTTCCCCTGGTTATGTTAATGGGTTAGCAAATCAGGGGAATACTTTTAAAGAAAGCCTCGGAAGATTTCAAAATATCGGCTTTGAATTATATCAGCCATCACAACTTGTGGCAAACTGGAAAATTAAAGTATAATAAAAAAACAAATTTTTAAAAAATAAATTAATAATAATAAATAAATAAAAACCCAAAGACCAAAAACAAATGAAAAAAATTATTACAATCATCGCAGCAAGTATTGTATCTTGCATTTTGTGCATCACATCTGCACAAGCACAAACTCCTACCATTACAAGTTTTACACCTTCATCCCGTTCGGTGGGGACATTGGTTACCATCACAGGTACCAATTTAAGTTCGCCCACTGCTTTTACTATTGGTGGTGTTTCAGCAATTGCAGTATCAAATGATGGTTCTACTTTGGTTGGCATGGTAATGCCTGGTGCTGCCACCGGCACTGTATCAGTTACCACGGCTGGCGGCACAGCAACAAGCGTGAGCAACTTTACTGTAATAGCAACTTCTTTCCCGAGTATACAACAAGGGAATAAATTATTCGGTACAGACGCAACAGGTGCTGCACGCCAAGGGAATTCTGTTTCAGTAAGCGCAGATTGCAATACAGCTATAGTTAGTGGAACAAATGACAATTCCAATATAGGTGCTGCCTGGATCTATACCCGAAGCGGAAGCACCTGGACACAGCAAGGGACTAAGTTAGTAGGTACAGGCTCATCGGTTGGTTCATTACAAGGGTCTTCTGTAAAACTAAGTGCCGATGGTAATACGGCTATAGTTGGAGGAGGATTTGACAATTCATCCGTAGGAGCTGCCTGGGTCTATACCCGCAGCGGAAGCACCTGGACGCAGCAAGGGAATAAGTTAGTAGGTACAGGCGCAATTGGCGCTGCCAACCAAGGGTTTTCTGTATCATTAAGTGCCGATGGCAATACGGCAGTAGTGGGAGGATTAAGTGACAATTCAAATATCGGTGCTGTATGGATATATACCCGCAGCGGAAGTACCTGGACCCAGCAAGGTAATAAATTAGTAGGCACGGGTGGAACAGGTAGTATTGTCCAACAAGGGTATTCTGTATCAATAAGCGCTGATGGAAATACGGTTATTTTAGGAGGAAGGGGTGATAATTCAAATGCAGGTGCTGCCTGGGTATTTACCCGCAGTGGAAGTACATGGTCGCAACAAGGGACTAAGTTAGTCGGTACAGGCGCAAGTGGTAGTATAGTCCAACAAGGGCAATCTGTATCAATAAGTGCCGATGGCAATACAGCTATAGTGGGAGGAGAATTTGATAACTCAGGAGTAGGCGCTGTCTGGGTATATACTCGCAGTGGTACTACTTGGACCCAGCAAGGGAGTAAGTTAATAGGTACAGGCTCAACTAGCAGTACCAACCAAGGGCAATCAGTATCACTAAGCGCCAATGGTAATACAGCTATCGTGGGAGGACCAAATGACAATTCCTCTTTAGGCGCTGCATGGGTATATACCCGCATCGGAAGTACCTGGACGCAACAAGGGAGTAAGTTAGTTGGTACAGGCGTTACGGGTAGTTCTATCCAGCAGGGTTTTTCTGTATCTCTAAGCGCTGATGGTAATACGGCTTTTATGGGAGGAAGGGGAGACAATTCAAATGTAGGCGCTGCATGGGTTTTTGTTGTAAACCCACCACTCACCATCACCTCTTTCAGTCCTTCAAATACTTGTGCCAATTCAGGCACAAATATTATTATTACCGGCACTAATTTTACCGGAGCAACCGCAGTTACTTTTGGCGGCACAGCCGCGGCTTCATTTATTGTAAACTCCAGTACGCAAATTACTGCAACAGTGGGCAGCGGAACTACGGGAACCATCGATGTAACTATACCGGCAGGTACCGCTACAAGCAGCCAAACTTTTACAGTAAATGTAATTCCTTCCTCACCAACAGCCAGTAGCAACAGCCCCATCTGTTCCGGAGCTACACTTAATTTAACTTCATCATCCACAGGAGTATTCTTAACCTATTCATGGGCAGGTACAGGAACTTTCGATGATGCAACATTGCAAGCTCCTCATGTTACAGGGGCAGCCACAGGCACTTATTCTGTTACTATAACCAATAGCTGCGGAACTACGAATACTTCGGTAAGTGTAACGGTATCGTCAAATAATGTAGCAGGTGCAGCATCATCAACACCTACACTTTGTATTAATACAGCGCTTACAAACATTACACACACTACCACAGGAGCAACAGGAATTGGTACAGCAACGGGATTACCTGCCGGAGTAACAGCCGCGTGGGCATCCAATACCATTACTATAAGTGGTACACCTACAGCAAGTGGTACTTTTAATTACAGTATTCCTTTAACTGGAGGATGTGGAAGTGTAAATGCAACGGGAACGATAACAGTAACAGCAAATACTGCCGGTTCACCGTCTTCAACTCCTACCTTGTGTATCAACACTGCATTAACAAATATTACTCATACTACAACAGGCGCCACAGGAATTGGCACAGCAACAGGCTTACCTGCAGGTGTTACAGCCGCGTGGGCATCCAATACCATTACCATAAGCGGAACACCCACAGCAAGTGGTACATTTAATTATAGCATTTCTTTAACGGGAGGTTGCGGAAGTGTAAATGCAACAGGAACCATAATCGTAACTCCTGCCAATACAGTAAGCGCAGCATCATCAACACCAACCCTTTGTGCCAATACTGCATTAACAGCAATAACACATACAACCACAGGCGCAACAGGAATTGGCACTGCAACTGGTTTACCTGCCGGTGTTACCGCTGCTTGGGCATCGAATACCATTACCATAAGCGGAACACCTACAGCAAGTGGAACATTTAATTATAGCATTCCTTTAACAGGAGGTTGCGGAAGTGTGAATGCAACGGGAACTATAACTGTAAATGCAAGCCCATCCGCACCAACGGGATTTATTGGACTAACTTATTGCTCTGCGAACAGTCATACTGTTGCCGACTTAACATCAGCAATAATATCAGGAAGTAACATTCAATGGTATGCCGCTTCAAGTGGAGGCACTGTACTTGCAAGCAGTACAGTCCTTACAACAGCCACGCAATACTACGCTACGCAAACAGTAAGCGGTTGCGAAAGCAGCAGCAGGTTGAGTGTAACTGTAACAGTAAATACAACACCATCCGCGCCAACAGGAACAGCAGCCCAGTCTTTCTGTAGTGCAGCCAGCCCTACAGTAGCTAATTTAACAGCAACAGGTGCAGGTATTCTATGGTATGCAGCAGCAAGCGGAGGTACAGCATTAGCAACCAGTACAGCATTGGTTAATGGTTCAAGTTATTATGCATCTCAAACAACAAGCGGATGTGAAAGTACTTCAAGGTTTCAGGTAACAGTAACTGTAAATTCGTTACCGCAAGGAAGCTTAACTGCTAATACAATATGTTCAGGTGCTACAGGACAATATACTTATACATCCACTTCAGGAGTTGGTCCTTTCAGTTTAATAATAAACGGAACCACTTATAACAGCATTGTAAGTGGAACAGCATTTAATGCAAATCCTAATCCGGGAAGTACTACCGCTTATACATTAACATCTATAACTGATGCCAATGGTTGTGCAAGAACGACTGCTATAACAGGAGCATCGGCTACTATAACTGTAAATGCGCCACCAACAGCTTCTGCCTCTAACAACGGTCCAGTTGCAATAGGAGGTTCATTGAATTTGTCATCAAATGGAGGCGTATCCTATTCATGGGTAGGACCGGCAAGCTATTCTAATGCTACACAAAACCCTTCCATTTCTAATTATCAATTAACGAATGCAGGTACATATACCGTAACAGTAACAGGTGCTAATTCCTGCACTGCTACAGCAACTACAGTGGTAACCACGCAAGGAGCGACATTAAATTGGACCGGCACAGCTGAATTTATTAGTCTTGGAACAAGCTCAAACGTTAAACCAACGGCTGCATTTACTTATGAAGCATGGGTAAATCCGAATGCTTTTTCTGATACTTGGGGTGGAGCAGGATTTATTATGAGTGATGGTCGTGATTGTTGTGGATCAACATTAGGAGGTACCGGAATGCATCTTACCAACATAGGTGGTGCACAGTCGCCAAGAGTATACTTTTATCGTCCCGATAATTCACAGGTAGGTGTTACGGGAACAAGTATGACCACTGGTGTATGGCATCATGTAGCCATGACTTTTAACGGAACCAGTTTAACGTTATATCAGGATGGAGTTCAAACAGGAACTACTACATTTGCTGCCACGACAGTTAAAACGACTGCCACGACTTTAATTATTGGTGGACTTACAGGAATAGGCAATATCTTCCATGGCTCTATAGATGAAGTACGTATTTGGAATCGTGCATTATGCCAATCTGAAATTCAAGGAACAATGAACTGTGAAATTCCAACAACAGGAACAGGATTGTTAGCTAATTATCATTTCAATCAAGGTGTGGCAGGTGCTACAAATACAGGTTTGAATACACTTACAGATGCCAGTGGCAATGGAAATAATGGAACATTATTTAATTTCACCTTGTCAGGCGCAACATCTAATTGGACAGCACCAGGAGGCGTAATAACCGGAACAACCTGTTCACCATTTGTTGCTGCAAACCCAACAGTTCCTACTTTAAGCGCATCATCCACTACCAATTGCGGAACAGTAGCCACTAACTTAACTATAGCAACCGGAACCCTTAACCAGGCTGCCAATTGGCAATGGTACAGTGGTTCATGCGGTGGAACAGTCGTTGGTTCGGGAACATCAGTTAGTGTTTCTCCAACAGTTACTACTACTTATTTTGCAAGAGGCGAAGGGGGATGTATTATTACACCCGGAAGTTGTGGAAGCATTACTATCACGGTTAATCCAATTCCACAAGGAAGTTTAACTGCTAACACAGTATGTGCAGGTGGAACAGGTCAATTTACTTATACATCCACATCAGGTGTTGGTCCGTTTATTTTAATTATAAATGGAACTTCCTATACAGGAGTGGTAAGCGGAACAGCATTTAATGCAAGTCCTAATCCGGGAAGTACTACCGCTTATACATTAACATCTATAACCGATGCGAATACTTGTGCAAGAACAACTGCAATAACCGGAGCAACTGCTACAATAACAGTAAACACTGCGCCAGTAATTACTACTCATGCAAACGTTACACAAAGTAATGATGCAGGAGTTTGCGGAGCAGTAGTAACGTATGCAGCCGCTTCCGTAACAGGTAGTCCTGCACCAACAATTACGTATTCTCAAAATTCAGGAACAACATTTAGCGGTGGTGTAACTACGGTTACCATTACTGCAAGCAATACCTGCGGAACCGTTACAAGTACATTTACTGTAACAGTAACAGATAACCAGAACCCAACTATTACAGCACCGGCTAACATTATAGTAAATTCAGATGCAGGAGTTTGTACCGGAACAGTATCCAGTTTAGGAACACCAACAACGGCAGACAATTGCAGTGTGGTAAGTGTTACTAATAATCATCCATCTTCTACTTATCCTTTAGGAGCTACCACAGTAGTTTGGACAGTAACAGATGGAAGCGGAAATACAGCAACAGCTTCTCAAACAGTAATGGTAACGGATAACGTAAATCCAACCATTACAGCACCTGCAAACATTTCTGTTTGTAATGGAAGTTCTATTTCTTTAGGAACACCAACTACAGCAGATAATTGTTCTGTTGCTTCTGTGGTTAACAATGCACCAGGTTCTTATAGTATCGGAACTACAAATGTGGTTTGGACGGTAACAGATGGAAGTGGAAACACTGCAATCGCAACACAAACAGTTACTGTAATTGCCCAAACTAACTGGTATTCCGATGCAGATGGTGATGGTTTTGGAAATCCCAATGTAGTTCAATCTGCCTGTACACAGCCAACTGGTTATGTAGCTGACAATACAGATTGTGATGATAACAATAATTTGGTTCATACATTACCTTCATCTTACAGTATGGTAATAACAGGAATAACTACAACAAGTGCGGTTATCAATGCCTCTCCGGCAGCTGCAGGGGAGTATTATAACATTTATGTCCAGGGAGGAACATCTTATATAACGGTGCTACTTCCATTTACTATTACAGGATTAACTGCTAATACCAACTATACTGTATTAATGAAATATACAGGCATTCCAAATTGTACAAACCCTACCGTTGCCGGTTCATTTACTACGGGTTGTGTTGTAGCTTCTTACACTACTTGTCCTGGAACACAAACTGCTAATACAGCAGCTGGAATATGCAGTAATACTTTTAGTTATACTAGCGTAACAACTGGAACTTCTATTACAGAAACGTATAGTTTCAGCGGAGCTACTGTAGGAAGCGGAAGTGGAAACGGAAGCGGATCTTCATTTAATATTGGTACAACTTCTGTTTCTTTAATTGCAACCAACGCTTGTGGAGCAACAGCAGCTTGTAACTTTAGTATTATTGTTACAGATAATATCAATCCAACTATTACCGCACCGGCAGCAGTAAGTACAACAACCAATACAGCATGTACAGCAACAGGAGTTAGTTTAGGCACACCAACCACAGCTGACAATTGTACAGTAGCAAGTGTTACTAATGACCACGCGTCTTCTACCTATCCATTAGGAAACACAACAGTAACCTGGACAGTAACAGACGGAAGCGGCAACACAGCAACAGCTACTCAAATGGTAACTGTAACTGATAACATTGCACCGGTAATCACTTGCCCTGCAACTGCAAACATAACAGTAGATGCACCAGTAACAGGAACAATGACAGTTAACTTCCCATCAGGAGGAGGTACCAATGTTGGAGACTGGAGTCCATTTGTTCAAAACTTTATGGACCCATTGCCTGCAGGAGCTTATGTAACAGGAGTAGATTTAACTTATACTGCTCAGGACCAAGGTTGGGGCGGAACAGGATTTAACAGTGAAATGTATGTGGACGGAACCCATATCGGTACCGGACAATTATTCCATACATCAACTACGTTTACTCTTAATTATTCAGGAACATTACCTTCATATAACTATGGCGGAAATAATGATTTGAGTTTATATTTCGTAGGATACCCTGGATGGCAAGCATTCTGGTTAGGCGGAAACTTAACTATTCATTATTCAATAGGAGTTTGCACTTCAACTGCAAGCATCGGCACAGCAACAGCAACTGATAATTGCGGAACAGCAACAGTTAGTAATAATGCACCTGCATCTTTCCCTTTAGGTTCTACCACAGTAACCTGGACAGCAAATGACGGACACGGCAATACATCTACCTGTGCACAAACAGTAGTGGTAACAGATAACGTGATGCCGACTATTACAGCGCCGGTTGCAGTAAGTGTAGCCACCAACAGCGGATGTACAGCAACAGGAGTAGCTTTGGGCACACCTGCAACACATGACAACTGTACAGTAGCAGGAACAACGAACAATGCACCATCCGCATTCCCGTTAGGAAACACAACCGTAACCTGGACTGTAACAGACGGAAGTGGAAACACAGCAACAGCAACACAAGTAGTAACTGTAACTGATAACGTAATGCCAACTATTACTGCACCGGCAAACGTAACCGTATGTAACGGACAAGCAGTAAACTTAGGAACACCAACTGTAGCAGACAATTGTACAGTAGCATCTACTACCAACAATGCACCGGGTTCTTACCCTGTAGGAACTACCACAGTAACCTGGACAGTAACAGACGGAAGCGGCAACACAGCAACAGCTGCACAAACTGTAACTGTTAATGCGTTACCCGTAGGTTCAGCATCCAGCATAGTAATATGTAACGGAGACCCAAGTAACTTACCGTTAAACTCTACCATAAGCGGAACAACCTTTACCTGGACATCAGCGGTAACAACCGGCTCGGTATTC
>JANYDQ010000013.1 GCA_025363555.1 Bacteroidota bacterium
AAACAAGCTACCCCGGATTTATTTTCAACCTGACTAATTAAAGTAGGGGGTATGTTTTAGTCGGAAAATTTATTTATAGCAAAACCAAGCATCACCAGGATGTTTTCTCTTCAATTATTTTTTAGTCGGTTAATAGTGATATTATATCTCTTTTTTTTTCATTTACCCCGCAGGCAGAAAACCAATTAGCAATACCCCATCATTCTGTAAGTAAAGTATCCGAACATTTCATGAATAAGCCCTGTCCAGTCGTTAAGGGAAGAAATGTTAGGAATAAATAAACTGTCGAATTCGAATTTGCGTGGTCCTGCATAACGGTCGGTGCTATATGGGTCGGCAGTTATACCTGCTTTTTTGAAGCAACGCAATCCCCTCCGCATGTGAAACGCAGATGTAATGATTAAAAAACTTCCTGTTAGTTTTTCTTTGTCAATTAGCTTTTTGGTAAGTGTCGCATTTTCCCGGGTGTTGTTCGATTCGTTTTCGATGTATAAATCTTCAGTGGCAACACCCATTTTCAGAATATATGGTTTTATTAATTCTCCTTCTTTCATTTCAGGATGAAGTAATCTGCCCGAACCCCCAGTGAAGATTATTTTTTTGATATATCCTTTTTTATATAAATCAATTGCCTGTATTAATCTGTCCACACCTCTGTAAAATTGAACTCTATCCATTGTTTCATCGTTTACACTCATTCCACCTAATACAATTCCGTAGTCGTAAGTTTTTAAATCTGCAAATTTTGTGGCGGGTATTTCCCAAATACGGGCGCATTCGTCAAAAATAAAAGAGTTGGTAAATAATAAAGTTAATGTTATTGCCCATTTCAAACATTTTCGTTTACGGATTTCATTTTTTGAAAAGAAAGAATAAAGCAACAAAGCGATTATCCAAACCAACGGAGTGATTATAAATACAAGGAGTTTGGAGAAGATGAAAAATATTCCTGAAGAAGATAAAAGCATAATAGGTGAAAAAATTAAAAATCAAATGTATAAAATTAATCTATGTAAATTTGACCGCTCTCAATTATTTATCCAACCATGCAATGCTGAAAAAGGGAATTAAATTGTTTTTTGAAATTATATTCCTCCTGTTAATTATGTTTTGTCTGATTTGGAACAACCTTGTAATCTATGGTATTTCGCAAGGGATAGGACAAGCAACAATTATATGGAAAGCAGAACCAATTTCAATCCTTTTAAAGGACACTTCTTTTTCGGATTCATTGAAACAAAAATTATTACTTATCCAGGAAATAAAAAAATATGCGGTGGATAGTATTGGAATAAAGCCGTCCGCCAATTATTCTTCGGTTTATAACCAGGATAACAAACCTATTTTATTTACCGTTACTGCCTGTGAACGATATGCTTTTAAAGCAAAAGAATGGTGGTTTCCTTTTTTGGGGAATGTGTCGTATAAAGGATTTTTTAATAAGAAAGAAGCAGGAAAAGAAATTTTATTATTGCGAGAAAAAGGGTATGATGTGGATGTATATAGTCCTTCGGGCTGGTCCACACTAGGCTGGTTCAACGACCCGATACAATCGAATATGCTGAAACAATCGGACGGTAGTATTGCTGACCTTATTATTCATGAATTGACCCATGGAACTATTTATGTAAAAAACGATGTTACATTTAATGAAAATCTTGCCAGTTTTATAGGAGATAAAGGTGCTGAAAAGTTTTTACTCTTTAAGTATGGAATGCAATCAAAGCCTTATCTGGATTATGAGGAAAACAAAACAGATTCAAAATGTTTTACTAATTATATGTTAAAAAGTAAAGACAGATTGGATAGCCTCTACCAGGCTCTATCGAAAGAACAAAAAGAGGAAATTAAAAAAGAAAAGAAAAAGAAAATAATAATGGAAATTGTGCTGGGTGTAAACCGGCTTCCATTATTTAAGAAAAAAAATTATTTCCGATATTCTTTACAGGCTTTCCGGGAAGGCAATGCTTTTTTTATGGCGTTTACGCGTTACGATTCGCAATATGATTTATTTGAAAAAGAATACAGGGAACACTATAAAAGTTATTTGCGGATGTATTTGAGTGCAATGAAAAAGAAATATTTTCGCTAACCCATTTTATTATTATAGATAACTGATAAGCGAAAATATTTTTGGTTTGAAACAAATTAAGAGGCGTTTATTTTATTCCGCTTTTTTTGCCTCTGCCTCCATTGCCACCAGAAGGTGTTGAAAAACCATCACCATCCACTTTGTATTTACTGTCTTTTCTGCGCCTGTTCCAAAAAGCAGTACCGTTGTGTTTCATGTTAGGGTCTTTTTTAGCAGCATCGAAATGGTGCATTTGAGCACGAGGTTTATTATCACGATGAAATATACGGTGGAAGAATCCTTCCTTTTTAGCAGTAGTTTCTTTTCCTGCTTCCTGTGCAAAAGAGGCGGTGGCTGTGCCTATTAAAAATAAAGCGAACACTATTATTTTTTTCATATTCTTATAATTTGTTTAAATCGATTACTATAATTTTTGAATAAATTTATGTTAGAACCAATTCGATATTTTTAACTGGTATTTATTAGCCACAAACCTAATTAAATATTAACACCTAAATTAAAAAGTTCAATAGAAGTTTTCAAGAATTTTCAAACAAACGAGAATCCATTCTAATATTAAGAATGAAATTAAAAGTAGGCTCTTAATTGCGCTCCCCCTATGTGAATTGCTTTGTTTCCCTCTGTTTTACGACCATCATAGGTAATGCTTAGTTGTAAATTGTTAGACAAATTCCTCTGATAGGAAACACCCCATGTAACATTTTGCCCTTTTTTAAGTGCATCTAACATTTCGAATGCAAGGGAAGTATTTTGGGCACCTTGAAATTTTATTTGAATATAATCTACTTTGAAATTCAAACTTCCTTTGTTCAATACATTGTATTTTACTTCTGCTCCGTAATCCTGCATAACCGCATGAACATTGGAAGAATCTATTAAAGTATTACTATTTTTTTTATCAGTATATTTAAAAGAAACACTTACCCGAAAGGAAGTATTGGGTTGGTAATTAAATTTTGGTTCGATAGAGTAATAGTTAATATTGTAATCGCGGGAAGTGAAATACACTGAAGTGCTTTTTTTAATTCCATTAATGCCGTCAAGGTTCCAGCTTAACTGCTGAATAATGTTCCAGCGCAATCGTGCTTCTTCATAAGTGTTTTGGCGGGAGTCAAGCCCGTTAACAGTTAACGATTTATTTTTACTGTCCTGATAAGATAAATCCAATCCAAAAACTGTGCTCTGCTGGTTAATGGTTAAAGTGTTTCGGAAAGAGGAGTTAAGGGATTTAATTGTGCTGTCCTTTAACAAAGAATCTTTAATAAGACCCAGAAAAGGGTTGTAAGCAATTGCTAAATTGTCATTGGTTGATTTTCTGTCCACGCGATAGGAAGTTTGATCAGAAAAGCGGGAAATAAATTTTCTGAAACCTGTTTTACTTTGCCATACTGCAGAAGGTTTTAAGGTGAGAACCTCGCTGAACTGATTGTTGTAGGTTTTAATATAGCTATTGGAAGGAGTAAATACTTTAATATATGTCCCCTGACTTGGCGTGGGTGCCACTTCAAATTCGTTCAGATTTTTTATTCCATCGTGGTTATAATCTACCCACATGTACACACCAAGTCCGGGGTTAACGGGAATAAAAGAAAATTCTTTTTTTACTTCCAGTCCAGAACCAATTTCATAAAAAGAATTGGAGGAAATGAATCCCTTCCACAATTTAAAATTGTATTCAACTCTTCCTACGAGCGAATTATCTGGCTGTTGCGATGTGTAAGCAGGATTTTCGATTGTTAATTTGCGATAAGTGGCATTAAGTTTTAGTTGATTATTTGGGTTTTTCATTATCTCCATAAACCCGCTGTAATTTTGGGCATGAGTAGATTTAATAAACGAAGTAGCAGTTAACATAGTATCGATTTTAACTGTAAAGTCTGTTCGTTCCTTATAATTAACTCCATATCGTATTTTGGTGGTATCAGCATTTTGTGCATACGCCTGCCATTCCCAGAACTGGTAACTATTAGAAAGCAATAGCTTATTAGTATCCATAAATTTATTTTGTTCGTATTCATCTTTCACCCCAATAGTAATACGTTTTATTTTTTGAGACACACCACTTTTATGCCTGTAGAAATTAGTATTAATAGCTGGGCTTGTTGAATTAAGTAAACTACCATCGTAATTAATGTTGAAACCTTTTTTAGTATAATTAATAACAGCATTATGACGGTTAGCATTATATTTCCCGCCTTCTAAAAAGGCGTTAAATTTATATCCTATTGTACCCGCGTCTTTTTTTGTAACCGCAACCGCTGCTCCAACAATATGCTGATCATCTGCTACCGAAGCACTTCCCCTGTTCCAGTCGCGATCAAATTCCACACTTCTGTATCTTTCAATAGGAGAAAAATATTTTTGAACATATTCGTAATTTGCATTTGTAATAAGTGTAACTCCCCTGTTAACGGTATCTGTGGAGTTGCTTTTTTGCAAGGGCAATTTATTATCAATATTCATTTTCAACGCAAACCCTACATCGTCATAACTATCTACCGATGAAAAAGTATTTAAAACATTGTTGCTTACAGCAGCCTCTATAGCCAGGTTGGTGTATTTGTTTATGGCATATTCTATGCCTGCGGTTAGCATTTGTTTTTTCTTTGGAGTAATTAACTGCGTAACTGGTTCGTAACTTCCATGTAACGTGTCTCCGTTTAAACTTGGCGCAGCCCACTGAAATACCTTTCCGTTTGCCGCGCTGGTAATTTGATTATAGTGCCCTTTTCCGGCTCCCACGTTACTAAAAGTTACCCGGTAATAGGTAAGATTATTAACACTGTCGGGTTTGTAAACAAGAATGTTATGATAGATAAAAGCTCCGAAAACAGTATCCTGTTTTCGATACAGAACTTCTTTGTTATTATAAGCCACACTATCTATGCTTAGCTTAACTGCGCTGGAAAGTGTATCGCCAATTTTTGATAATAAAAGCTTATCATCATCGGATAATGTTTGCTGCAAGGATTGATTCTTGCTGTCTTGCTCTGAATAAACATGAAGGTGGAGTTTTAATTTATTTTGTTCGTAATCATTTCCAAAATGAACCAAAGAACGGGCATAATTTTTCTCCGAATACTGAAACTCTACCACAATACGTTTATCTTTGGTTATTAATTGTTTAGCAGTAAATGTAATTTCCCCTGTATTATAATTTATTGTATAATCATTCTCTTGTCCGCGAACCATCATCCTTCCGTCAATATATACTTTTTCAGAACCCGATAAAATAATAATAAAAGTTTCGTTTTCAGCCCCTCTCAATCGATAAGGTCCTTGGTTACTTTCAATGCCCTGTATAGAATTTTTTGCAAACTTTCCGCGCGACACAGCCGCACTCAAAGAGGTTTTGTAAATACCCTGTTTTGTTTTGTCTTTACTTTCAGGATTGGTTTTCACCGCAGTTGAAAAACTCACCCCCTGTGCTTTTTTATTAAAATTCATGAAGTAACCTGTTGGTCTCGTCAATTGAAAATCGCCTGCAATTAGTTTTGAAGTGGAATTAGAAAGTTGAATAAATACTTTGTCAAACTCCTGCAATTGCTGTGTGTTTCCTTCTGCCTGAATAGGAATATTGTTATCAGTTGCTGCCATTAAAATATCTATGTTATTATTCAAATGCCCGGACAACTGCAAATTCAAATTGGAATTTACCACCATGTCCTGGTTGTTTCCTACTGTAAATCCCCTGGAAATACTTCCGCTTTTATTTAATCCATCCATTTTAAAAATATCATCGTTCTTCGATTCGATATTATATGTAAAGGGGTTTACATTACCAAACAAATCAGGTTTTATGCGATTAATGTCCTTGTGCCTGGTTACTTCAGAAAATAAATAAGGAAATGTTTTGTAAGACGAGATGATGCTTGAAGATGAAAGGTTATTTCCTGTAATTTTTTCCCTATTTAAAATTAGTTTACCTTCCGCATAATTAATTTTATAAAAAGCAGTATCGAGCAATTTTCCATCAGAGGTAGCCAATGTAACGGAGCCCGGAACAATACTAAGTGTATCCAACTGAATAGTATCGTTAGTTAATGATAATTGCTTAGTTCGGCTATTACCAGCTATTTGCGCATAACCTCCTACACACAAAAAAAGGAATACTGATACTGAATATATATATATGCGAAAAATCACAGATTTAAAAGTACTAATTATGTGCAAACAAAATCATTTTTATACATTTGTTCCCTATATAATAACGCAAAAAGATGAAAAAAATTGTGTCTTACAACCTAAATGGTATTCGTTCTGCAATCAATAAGGGATTAATGGAATGGTTAAAAGCGGCAAATCCGGATATTTTATGTGTTCAGGAATTAAAAGCCGAACCGGGGCAACTGGATTTAAAAATATTTGAAGATGCCGGATATCATCATTACTGGTTTCCTGCACAGAAAAAAGGATACAGCGGAGTTGCCATTTTTACAAAACAAAAACCTGATCACATTGAATATGGGTGCGGAATAGCGGAATACGATTTTGAAGGGCGCGTTCTTCGGGCAGATTATGGTGATATTTCTGTGATGAGTGTTTATCATCCAAGTGGCAGCAGCGGAGAAGAGCGGCAGGCATTTAAAATGAAATGGCTTAAAGATTTTCAGGACTATATTAATAAATTAAAAACGCAACGTCCTAAACTTATTATTTGTGGGGATTACAACATTTGTCATCAGCCTATAGATATTCATAATCCGAGGAGTAATGCAAAAAGCAGCGGGTTTCTGCCCGAAGAAAGAGAGTGGATTAATGCTTTTATGAAATCAGGTTTTGTTGACAGTTTTCGGCATTTTAATAAAGAGCCGCATAATTATACCTGGTGGACATTCAGACAAGGCGCACGGGGAAAAAACCTGGGATGGAGAATAGATTATAATTTAGTAAGTGAAAATCTCCAATCGCAAATGCAGCGTGTAGCCATTTTGCCGGAAGCAAAACATTCCGACCATTGTCCTGTGGTTCTCGAAATTGATTTTTAAAATTAATTGCCTTACCCTATGGGGGTTTTTTAATCCTTATTAGGTAATAATATTTTTTTGTTTTAATATTCTATACCTTTACACCGAAAAACGGGTCCGCTACATGAAAAACATTATTTGTTTTATTTTACCACTTGCTTTTTTTATTTCATGCAACAGCAATAGCAAACCAAAAATCGGTTTAAGGAAAACCAACGGAGACGCTTATTACGGAGGTGTTTTTAGAATGAATGAAATAGACAACTTCCGAAATCTATATCCTCTTCACATTACAGGCATCATTTCTCATCACATTGCCAGTCAGATTTACGAAGGATTAGTAAAGCTTAACCAGGCGGATTTATCTGTTCGTGCCGCATTAGCCGAAAGCTGGACAAAAAATGACGATGCTACCCAGTGGACGTTTCATATTCGGAAAGGAGCCACTTTTCATGATGATGAATGTTTTGAAGAAGGAAAAGGAAGAGAGGTAAAAGCCACTGATTTTAAATATTGTTTCGAAAAACTTTGCACTGCCAGTCCGATGAATGAATTATTTAACACTACGTTTAAAGACAGAGTATCAGGGGCAAACGAATTTTATGAATCCACACAAAAAAATAAACCTTTACCCGAAGGGGTTTCAGGAGTAAAAGTAATGGACGATTACACTATTCAAATTAACCTCGTTCATCCCTTTGCAGGTTTCCTAAATATTTTATCCACCACAGGTGGCTGGGTATATCCTCACGAAGCGTTAGAAAAATATAGTGAAGGAATGTCCGAACATTGTGTAGGTACAGGTCCATTCAAATCAAAGCACATTAAAAAAGGGGAAACGATAGAACTGGAGCGCAACCCCGTTTATTGGGCTATAGATGATGACCGCAATCAGTTACCCTACCTGGACGGGGTGGAAGTAACATTTATTAAAGATAAATACAAGGCACTCCAGGAATTTAAAAACGGAAAACTCGATATGGTTTTTCGTTTACCAAACGACATGGTTCCCAAAATTTTAACAGAGTTTGAAAATGCCGGTGCCAACCCCTCTTTCTACTTGCAAATAGTTCCTGCCATGTCCATTTATTATTTAGGTTTTAATTGCCAAAGTTCTATTTTCAGTAAAAAAGAAGTCCGACTTGCCTTTAATTACGCAATTGACAGAAAGAAAATTGTAGATTTCACTATGGAAGGAGATGGTATTCCTGCATTTTATGGCATTGTTCCGCCCGGTTTTAAAAACTACGATTCCAAAACACTAAACGGTTACTCGTTCGATTCGGTGAAAGCACAAAAATTTTTAGCTGACGCAGGTTATCCCAACGGCAAAGCATTTCCGAAAATTATATTATTAGTAGATAAAGATGGAGGTACAAGAAATATACAGGTAGCAACAGAAATTCAGTCAATGTTGAAAAAAAATTTAAACGTTGATATTGACATAAATATTAAATCGTTCACAGAAAGTCTTGAATTAATAGAATCGGGTCAGGCAGATTTTTTTCGCACCGGCTGGAATGCCGATTATCCCGACCCCGAAAATTTTCTTTCTTTATTATACAGCAAAAATATCCCTGCTAATTCTTCTGACAAATCTTACCTGAATAGTGAACGTTATAAAAACGAAAGCTTTGATAAATTTTATACCCAGGCAATGCAGGAGGTGGACGAAAAAACCAGAATGAATCTTTATCATCAGGCAGACCAAACAGCCCTGGACGATGGTGCCATTATGCCCGTTTTTTATGATGAAAATTATCGCCTTATACAAATCAAAGTAAAAAATTTTCCCGCAAACGCTATGGAATATCGAGACTTATCGACCGTTTACTTTCAACCAATACACGAAAATAAAAAAGCAAAAGAAAATTAAAAACAAAATGCAAAAACCAACCTTCGATGACATATATATGGAACTGGCAGAAAACCTTTCCAAACGGTCACATTGCGTGAAAGCACAAGTAGGTGCAGTGCTTACTAAAGAAACACGTATCATTTCTGTAGGATACAATGGTCCTCCTGCCGGAACCCATAATTGCGACACTGAATTCGGATTGCAGGGCTGCCCTCGCGACAGCAAAAACAGTTGCTCCCTCGCCCTGCATGCTGAACAGAACGCCATTCTTTACGCCTCTAAAAATAATGTCTCTATACAAGACTGCACCCTTTATGTTACTCTATCTCCTTGTATTGCCTGTGCCCGTGTCATCTTTACCATTGGTATCAAAAAAGTATATTACATCCATTCTTACGCTGAATTCAAAGGACTGCCTTCGGATGAAGGGGTTGATTTTTTACGAAAGTTTGGAGTAGAAGTAGTTAAATACCAACGATAAAAATTTTTTCTGACTGTCTTATATCAAGTACTTTTGGAATTAGCTACTCTTCTTTTTTTAGGAGACGAATAGAGAAGAGGTTTAATATAAAATTTTTTGTTCATTTCTCTTTTTTCTTGCGTGTAACCAAAATAAAAAACTCCTATCTTTAACCCAAATATTTATTATGAAAAAACTTCTTTCTCTATTTCTGTCAATACTCATACTTACTTCTTGCGGGGCGGGCGAACAACAGACAGAAAACAAACAAATGTTTACTGATGCAGAAATAAAAACACAGGGTACAAAAGCCAATAAATTCTTTGATAGTATTTTTGATACCGATGTTTCTCGCGACCCCTTACGTCAGTCTTATTTAGGAATAAAAAAAGATTATGACAAATGGACCGACATAAGTGATGAACATGCAAAAAAGGAACTGGAATTCTTAAAAGCTGATTTGGAAGCCTTACACAAAACTTTTTCTTTAGATGCGCTGGATGAAAAAACAAAAATTTCTTATTGTTTGTTCGAAAAACAATGTCAGCAATCGATAGATAATTTCAAATGGAGATTTCATAATTATCCTGTCAATCAAATGGAGGGTACACATTCCACTATTCCTGCTTTCCTGATTAACATTCATACAGTAGCTAACAAAAAGGAAGCGGAAGCATATATATCGCGGCTGTCAGGAATCAGTGCGTTGTTCGACCAGTTGATTGTTAATTTAAAAATGAGAGCAGAAAAGAATATTATTCCGCCAAAATTTGTGTTTCCTTATGTGATTAGTGATTGTAAAAATATTATTTCAGGCGAACCATTTGAAAAAGGAAAACGAGTAAATGCCTTGTTGGAAGACATTACTAAAAAAGTAAATGCGTTGAAAGATGCGGATGATGCAACGAAGAAAGAGTTAATTTCAAAAGCAAAAGATGCAATGATTATTTCAGTAAAACCTGCTTACGAAAAGTTAATGGCGTATTGGAAGGAGTTAGAAAAAAAAGCAACTAGCGATGATGGTGCTTGGAAACTGCCTGATGGAGATGCGTTTTACGATGCCGCATTAAAACAAACTACCACTACTAATATGACGGCAGATGAAATTCATGAATTGGGTTTAAAAGAAGTGGCACGCATACATGGAGAGATGAAAGAAATAATGAAAAAAGTAAATTTCAAAAATGATAACCTGAATGATTTTTTTGATTTTATGCGCACCGATAAACAATTTTATTATCCCAACACAGCGGAAGGAAAAGAAGCATATCGGGTAAAAGCAGTGAAGATTATAGAAGATATGAAAAAGGAATTGCCTAAATTATTTGTAACATTACCTAAAGCATCCATAGAAGTAAAAGCAGTAGAGCCATTTCGTGAGAAGTCGGCTGGTGGCGCATTTTATGAAGAACCTGCTTTGGATGGTTCCCGTCCCGGACGATATTATATCAACTTGTATGATATGACCAACCAGGCAACCTACCAGATGGAAGCATTGGCATACCATGAAGGTATTCCCGGACATCACATGCAAATAGCTATTGCGCAGGAATTAACAGATATGCCTAAATTTCGTAAGAATGGCGGTAACACAGCGTATGTAGAAGGATGGGCATTATATTCAGAACGTGTTCCGAAAGAAATTGGTTTTTATACAGACCCTTATTCAGATTTTGGAAGGCTGGCTATGGAATTATTTCGTGCTGCACGGTTAGTAGTGGATACCGGAATTCATAGGAAAAAATGGACAAGAGAAATGGCATTGAAATATTTTAAAGAAAATACCCCTGACCCTGAAGGTGACAATCTGAAAGAGATTGAGCGGTATATTGTCTGGCCATCACAAGCTACAGGATATAAAATAGGGATGAATAAAATTCTTGACCTTCGTGAAATGGCGAAAAAGAAATTAGGCGATAAGTTCGATATCAGAGAATACAATGATTTGATTGTTACTTCCGGTCCGCTACCGATGGATATTTTGGAAGATATGGTGAATAGCTGGGTGGCAAAGAAAACGAATTAGGAATTGCGAATTAGGAATGGAACGGTTACTTATTAAACAATAAAACAATTTAACAATAAAGCAATTTAACAAAATGGCAAAAAAAGAAAAAAACAAATCAATACTTACATTAAGTTCCATGACGTTTATGGAAAAGTATTTGAACAATGCTTCACCAACTGGTTTTGAAAGCGAAGGGCAAAAACTTTGGCTCAATTATATAAAACCAAATGCAGATGAAACATTTATTGACAACTATGGAACTGCTGTAGCAGTAATCAATCCCAAAGCAGAATATAAAGTAGTAATAGAAGCTCATGCCGATGAAATTTCCTGGTTCGTTCATTATATTACCAAGGATGGATTCATTTATGTTTGCAGAAATGGTGGAAGTGACCACATGATAGCTCCTTCAAAACGGGTAAACATTCATACCGATAAAGGGATAGTGAAAGCGGTATTTGGCTGGCCCGCTATACATGTGCGTGAGGCCGGAAAGGAAGAGCCGGCTTCTTTGAAAAATATATTTTTAGATTGCGGATGTAGCAGCAAGAAAGAAGTGGAGGCACTGGGTGTTCATGTTGGTTGTGTAATAACGTATGATGATACATTTATGGTCTTAAATAATAAATACTTTGTAGGACGTGCTTTAGATAACCGGATGGGCGGTTTTATGATAGCGGAAGTGGCAAGATTATTAAAAGAAAAGAAAATAAAATTGCCTTTCGGATTATACATTACTAATTCTGTTCAAGAAGAAGTTGGGCTAAGAGGTGCAGAAATGATTTCACAAACCATCAAACCGAATGTAGTTATTTGTACCGATGTTACTCACGACACACAATCACCAATGATGAACAAAATTGCATCCGGAGATATTTCTTCGGGACTCGGACCGGTGGTTACATACGGACCCGCAGTACAAAACAATCTATTGAAATTAATTATTAAAGCGGCAACAGATAAAAAAATTCCTTTTCAACGGGCTGCAGTATCCCGCGCAACGGGTACTGATACCGATGCGTTTGCATATTCCATGGGTGGAATTCCATCTGCATTAATTTCCCTGCCATTGAGATATATGCATACCACAGTAGAATCTGTTCATAAAGATGATGTGGAAAATGTAATTAAATTGATTTACGAATCGCTTAGAACAATAAAAAACAATCAAGATTTTAAATATTTTTAAAACTTTTGAGCGGAACACAAAGATTACTAAGCGACACAATGAATGATTGTGTCGCTTTTTATTTTTACTTAATGAAAAAAAAATGTGTATTATAATATAATTCGTTATTTTAGTAAAAATTTAAAAAATATAACATGGCAATTTTGGGTTCAATTTTAAAAAGGACATTTGAGATACGCGACCGAATGCCTAAAATACGAAAGGTAAACGGCTATAAACAACAGGTAAAAGAGTTGAGAAAGCTGCTTGCAAAAGCAGAATTTACTGCGTTTGGCGAACATTATAATTTCTCGAAACTGGTAAATGAGAAAGATGTTGTTAGTTCTTTTCAAAATGCTGTTCCCACCCACGATTACAATTCCATGTTTAAAAAATGGTGGTATCGTTCGCTGCAAGGTGAAGCATTTGTATGCTGGCCCGGCAAGGTAAAATATTTTGCGCTAAGTTCAGGCACATCAGAAGCATCAAGTAAACACATTCCTGTTACTTCGGATATGTTAAGGGCAATCAAGAAATCTAACATTCGTCAAATGATTCGCCAGGGACATTTTGATTTACCCAAAGAACATTTTGAGAGAGGGGTATTGATGCTCGGAGGCAGTTCTCACTTAAATTATAATGGTACTTATTTCGAAGGCGATTTAAGTGGAATACAGGTAAAAAATATTCCTTTTTATTTCCAGCATTTTTATAAACCCGGCAGACGAATTTCTAAAGAAAGAGATTGGGATACAAAACTGGATGAGATTGTAAAAAGTGCTAAAGACTGGGATATAGGTATTATTGTTGGTGTTCCGGCTTGGGTACAAATTTTATTTGAAATGATAATTGCCGAATATAAAGTGAATAACATACATGAAATTTGGCCTAACCTGGAACTTTATGTTCATGGAGGTGTTTCCATAGCTCCATATAAAAAAGGATTTGAAAAGTTAATTGGGAAACCCATTATGTTTTTTGACACCTATCTGGCTTCTGAAGGTTTTATTGCCTACCAGGACAGGTTAGGCACTGATTCGTGCAAAATGGTTTTAAACAATGGAATATTTTTCGAATTTGTCCCGTTTACTGAAAGTAACTTTGATGCTGAAGGAACAATTGTTACCGCCCCCGAAACCTTTCATATAGGGCAGGTGCAGGAAGGGGTTGAATATGCGTTGTTGCTTTCATCGTGTTCCGGGGCATGGAGATATTTAATAGGAGATGTAATTAAATTTACTGATTTGCTTCGTTATGAAATATTGATTACGGGTAGGACAAAACAATTTTTAAGTTTATGTGGCGAACATCTTTCGCAGGATAATATGAATCGTGCTATTGAACTTATTTCTGAAGAAATGAATATCAACATAAAAGAATTTACAGTAGCAGGTGTAAATTATGAAACATTATTTGCTCATCATTGGTACATAGGTACAGACGACAAAGTAGATTCATCCGTGTTGAAAAAAAGAATAGATGAAATATTGAAAAATCTGAATGATGATTATCGGGTGGAAAGAAGTGCTGCTCTGAAAGAAGTTATTGTTGAAGTATTTCCTTCCAATGTATTTTATGATTATATGCACCAGATAGGCAAATTTGGAGCCGCTTTCAAATTCCCGCGTGTTTTAAAGGGCAAACAATTGAATGATTGGGAAGTGTATTTAAAAGAAATAATTAAAAAATAAAATAGGTATGTTCAGCTTGATATACCAGGGATTGGTAATCATCCTACTTCTGACTTTTTCTTTTGGTCCGGCTTTTTTTTCATTAATTAATACCGGTATTAAACATGGGTATAAACCCGGTTCGTTGCTTGCTATTGGTATTGTATCAAGCGATTTTTTTCTTTGTATGCTCATAAGTTTGTTAGTTCATTTTGGCGGAGTTAATTTATTGCATTCCGACAAAGCTCAAACATTTTCTGCAATAATAGGAGGAATAATATTGATAGTATTTGGTGCATTTTATTTTAAAAAACATGTTTCCAAATCCGATACTTCCATTGATATTGAATACCAGGCACCACATCCCTCGATGATGTTATTAAAAGGATTTCTATTGAATTTGTTTAATCCTACGGTCTGGTTTTTATGGTTAGGTAATGTTACAGCAGTAAGCAAGTCTCTTGATTATTCTTTTTTTAAAATGTTTGTTTTCTTTTCCATTGTATTGGCAGGAACTCTTTTTGTTGAGTTAGCAAAGGTTTCGCTGGCAGAAAAAATAAAAATATACCTTACTGATAAACTGATGACGATTGTTAATTACATCACAGGTACTATATTGGTAATTTTTGGATTGGTGCTAATTTACAATCACTACTTTTCAAAATAGGTACTAAAAAGAAGGGCAGGAAACACATGTGTTTCCTGCCCTTCTTGAATATAAATATATCAGGTTACTCGGCTACCTGCACCATTTTAAATGGCACATTAATAATTGCCTGGTAATCTTCTTCTGCTTTTAACATATCCTCATCATCTTCTTCGTAATACCAGTTAATAGTAACAGCACTTCCTCCTTTATTAATAGCTTCTAACTTTTTAAATACATCTAATATGCATTTTGATGAACTTGTGTTGAAATATTCTAACTGAATATTAACACTGGTTTCTGACTTAGGGCTACCTGAATATTTCTCTAACCAATCAACAAGTGGTTTGTAAAACTCAATTGAATTTTCGGGTATTGAACGCCCTTTAATTTCTAAAAAACCTTTGGCTGTATCAAAAGTGATAGTGGGGGTTTTTGGTGTTCCTTCAATAGATATTTTTTCCATGATTATTTTTATTTTATTTTTATTGTGAGATTTTTATGTTTAAACTAAAAAATGAATACTTATCGTCAACAGGTGCAAAATCAAAATTAAGTTTCTGTCCGGTTTTGCGCGCTATATCAATCATACCTAATCCACCTCCACCTTTTAAAGACATTTCCCCGTTATTTAAAACTAACTTATAATATTCTTTTAATTCTTCTTTGGTAAGAATATTAATATCGTCTAATCGTTTTTTCAATCCTTCAATATTTGTATTTTTGATATAATTCCCGGTAATAATATTATATGAATTATCTATTTTACCAATCATAAATATTGCCGAACGGATTTTTTCATTTTGGTCCTGCGAAACTTCATCTAAGTGATGATACAGGTTTTGAAGACATTCTACCAGCACATTATAAACTTTCTTTTTAATTTTTGGTTCTTCCTGCAAAGTATCTAATTTAGATTCCATTATTTGAAGAACTGAAGTTAATAATTCAGAAGTAATGTCGCCTTTAAAAGAAAGCATAATGTTATTACGCTCCATTTTATCGTAAAATTCATAAATGTTTAACATCATTAAATGCTTTTTGAGTAAGCTTAATACTTATGGTTCTGAATTATAAGGAGCAAATATATAAATAAGTTTAACTAAATGTACAGTTCAACGTCATTTTTTCCATTTATTTTTTAAAACTTAATTCATATTAAAAGTAAATGTATTGCCGTCAATTGTAATGGAAGCCTTATTATCACAGGTTCCACTGCCATAATCAATAGTGCGTGCCGACATTCCTTCGGGTGTAATATCAAGGATACCCGATTCCATCCATGAACAAGTAGCCCTTTTAATTATTGGCGATTTTATAGTTACCGTGTATGCTTTTCCATTCCGGTCTTTTCCTTTTGAAGTACCTGTAGCTGAAAACACATCATCAAATGGGGTTAGTGTTGTCATTCCTTCTGTTTGTGTAACTGTCCGGTTCGAACTCCAGTCTAGCGTATAGTCAGAAGCAACACAATGACCACCTATTACATTATGAGTAAATGATCCGGGACCATTATGAATAATAATAATACTATCTACACTATATTGTACAAAATTAGCTCCCTGACTATTTGCAACTTTAAAATCGTAAAGCTGCACTACCGCAGTTGCTCCTGCAATATGCCAGTAATTATAAAATTTCACCACCATTTGTCCTTTACGAACTTTATGGTCGAGCGAATCTTCTATTCCTGTTGTTCCAAAATCAATATACATTGTTTTTGGAAAGCCTGATGCACCCATGTGAGAGGAATCAATGGTAACAGTTGGTCCTGCGGTACGGTTATCTTTTACTCCCTGTTCTTTAATAGTAATGCTATTTATAACGGGCAGGCTTTTATTAAATTCTCCTTCACAAACGGTATTATCCACCGATGATTGGGTTTCTGTATCCGGAGTTTGTTTTTTACAGGAATTCAATGTTAAGGATAGTAAACCAACTACTACGACTACTGCAAAGAATAAAATTCGTTTCATATTCATATATTTTGTGCGTTGATATTTAAGATAACAGCGACAAATTTACTAAAATTTGTAATAAACCCAAACATCTGCCTTAAAACCTTATTCCTATCACCAATATATCATCCACCTGCGCAATTTCTCCTCTCCACGATTCAAACGTTTGGTTAAGGGTCAAAGCTTGTTCTTGCATATCCTGGTGTTGAATAGAAACAAGCAACTCATAAAATCGTTTTACCATAAATTTTCTACCCTTTTCTCCACCAAACTGGTCGGCATATCCATCGGAAGTTAAATAAATGGTATCTCCTTTCGTTAATGGAATGGTATGGTTGGTAAACTGTTGTTCTGCTCCAAACTGGGCACCGCCTATCGGAAATTTGTCAGATTCGATTTTTCTGAAATTAGTTTCGTTAATAATTAGCAGGGGACGAAATGCACCCGCATATTGCAATTCATTATTATGCGCATCCACGGTGCAAATTACTACATCCATTCCATCGCTGGTGCCCACTGCATTGGTTCCTTGTCGCAGGGCAGATTGGATGCCGTGGTGCAAGGCAATTAATATTGCGTTTGGAGTTGTTATTCCGTCTTCGCTCACTATCTGGTTCAATAAATTATGTCCTATCATACTCATAAATGCCCCGGGAACTCCATGTCCGGTGCAATCTACCACGGCAATAATATTTTTGCCTTCTTTTGAACCAAACCAATAAAAATCTCCGCTCACAATATCTTTTGGTTTATATAATATAAATGACTTTCTGAAATGTTTGTAAATTAATTCCAAAGGTGGCAGTATAGCTAACTGTATTCTTTTTGCATACTCAATAGAGGAGGTAATGTCTTTATTTTTTTGCGCAAGCTCAATCGTTCTTTCTTCCACTTTTTCTTCAAGGATTTTATTCTCTCTTTTTATTGCCCGGGTTCTGTACCTGAAAAAACCCCACAAACCTGCTATTGCCAGCAGAATGCACACAGCATAAAACCAGTTTGTTTTCCAAAAGGGCGGAGTGATATGTATTATAAGTGTTGCACCATTTTTTCCCCACTCCCCGTTATTGTTTGCTGCCAATACCTTGAAAATATATGTACCCCCGCTCAACTGGGTATAACTTGCATAGCGTTGTGTACTCGGTTGCGACCAATCGGCATCTACACCTTCCAGTTTATATTTGTATTTATTCTTTCCCGGCATTTGATAATCCAATGCGGCAAAGTCGAACGAAAAGAAATTGTCGCGCCACGAAAGTTCAATATATTTTTTGTCATATATTAAGGTATCCAGCTCCACTTCTTTTCCTGAGCGTTTGAACGAAATAATATGTACCGGGGGAATGTTTTTATCGAATTGAGATAAATTAGGATTAAAAACATTCAACCCGTTTACTCCGCCCAAAAACAATTCTCCTTTTTTATTTTTAAAATATGCTCCCTGGTTAAATTCTAATCCCTGCAACCCATCGTTGGCATCAAAGTTAATGAAGGCATCGCCATTTTCATTTTCTGTATTGGGATTAAATTTGGAAACTCCTTTGTTGGTACTCATCCATATATTTCCTTTTTTATCAAACATTAAACAATAAATAACATCGTTTGGCAAACCATCTTTTTCAAAGAAAGAAGTAAACTGCCCGGTGGCGGGGTTCATTTTGTTTAAACCATATTGAGTACCAAACCACATATTGCCTGTTGCATCTTCATTAATGGAAAGAACAGTATTGGAACTGATGCTGTTTTTATTTTTTTCATCATGGGTATAATAAACGAATGTTTTTTTTGCCGCATCACTTTTATTCAATCCTCCGCCATCTGTTCCTATCCATATATTGTGTCGGCTGTCTTCAAAAGTGAGGTATGTTTTATCACAGTTTAATCCTTTTTCTTTCGAATAGTGTTTAAATTGTTTGGTTGATTTATCATAAAAATAAATACCTCCGCCATAAGTTGCCACCCACAAATTTTTATGAGTATCTTGGAAAATATTGATAATAGTGGCAGCATCTACCGATTGAAATTCCTTATAAGAAGTAACCTTCCCTGTTTTTTTATCATAAGAGTTTAACCCGTTTCCATAAGTACCTACCCAAATTATTCCATCGCTGTCTTCGCAAAGCGAAAGAATAGAATTATTAGTGGCGGTTGACAGTTTTGGATATTGACGGTAAGTATCGTTTTGCAAATCGAGAGTGGATAAGCCACCTTTATCAGTACCTATCCAGAGGAGGCTGTCCCTGTCCTGCAGAACAGCAAACACCGTATTGCTTTTTAAACTGTTCTCCGAATTATCACGTTTCCTGATGTCCCTGAACCTGCCTGTGCTTGGAAAATAAACATTCACTCCACCTCCTTCGGTGCCCACCCAGGTAGCTCCTGCATTATCATGATAAATACAATGAATGGAATTATTATTAAGTCCGTTACTATTTTTTTCATCGTAGGAAATGTTTTGAAACAACCCTGTTTTCTTACTATACAAATCAATACCATTTCCAAAAGTGCCTATCCAGAAAATAGTATTCCGATCTTTGTTAATGCTTAACACCCTGTTATTCGAAAGGCTGTGAGGGTCTGAACCGGTGTGGTGAAAATTTTGAATAAATGTATTGGTATGGGTATCGAATAATTGAATTCCTTTTCCATACGTACCTATTAGTAATATTCCGTTCTCGTCCTTATAAAGCGTTCTTATTTTATTAATA
>JANYDQ010000017.1 GCA_025363555.1 Bacteroidota bacterium
TCGTGTACCAAAACGATTTCAAAATGTTCTAACAACTCTTGAGGAAAAAACAATCCTAACGCTTCTTTATCCATTGCCATTTTTGTGGCAAAAATAAGGCTTTTTCCTTTTTACTCCCTTTAAAATGTCGTTGACCCACCTTAGCTCTCATGTTGAGAACCTTAGCTCTAAAGTGGAGAATCTTACCAACAGGATTAAGAATTGAACCTAAATTATAAGGACTGGAGTTAAGGAGTAGAAAAGTGTTTTTCATTTTACCGAACGAAAGGCGGTGTGTCGCCAGGTTTTGAAAACCTGGCGGGCTGATCTTGTTTTATGTAATTCCATAACCGGAAGTGGTAATTGAAAATATACCTTCGGTTGGTTTTACACTCAATACAGGGGTTTTGGAATGATTTACTATTTGTTGTGCCAAAGCACCCATAAAAATACCAGTTGTTTCGGATTCGTGACCGGTATTAATAACAATCAAATCGCAATTATTTTTATTGGAATAGTTTAAAGCAACTTCCGCTAAATTATCGCCATGTTCAAATGAACTTTTAAAAGGAAGATTTTCCGCATGAAAAAATTTTTCCACCGATTCCATTTTAATATTGAATTTATCGAGTTCAATCTGTTCATCCGAATCAGGCAATCCGAGAAGATGAATTTGCGAGCCCCAAGCTTTTGCAATTTGCACCGCAATGTTAACTTTTTCACGACTGTGCAACGAATTGTCAATGGGTATCAATAGGTTTTTAAACGGATATGTTTTGCCCGCTTGCATAGTTAGTACCGGCACTTCCGAAAGCGTAACCACTCGTTGTGCGTTACTTCCCATAAATACCTCCGTGTAGCCCGTTACGCCATGTGTGCCCATTACAATGAGGTTAATTTCCTTTAATTGAGCAAACTCAATAATTTCAGCATCCACTTTGCCGCTAGTTATTACTACCTCTGCAACCAATCCATCCGTTTTTAAAATAGTATACTTTATTCTATCCATCCTTTCTCTTACCCCCGTTTCTAAACGTTGAATGGTTTGGGAAATAAGTGGTTCCTCTTCCGGAATAACGGAAAAATAATACCCGCTATCTTCCACAATGTGTATCAAAAAAATATCTGCTTTGAATACTTTGGCTAATTCAATAGCATGCAAGGTTGCTGTTTCAGATGTTTCTGTGAAATCTACAGGAACAAGAATTTTTTTAATTTTATTCATGACAACTATTATTTCAGGTTAACTAATTTATAACACGACAATCTACTAACCCGGGACAATCAATCAATTTTCCCGTTTGTATTATTTTATCATTTTCGTATAATTTAAAAAAATAGATTCCGGAAGGGAGTTCATTTGTCTCTAAATTAGTTTTTTGTTTTAGAATAAAGATGCTCAAAACCTCTCTTCCTAACACATTAAAAATTTCAAATTCAAGTTTATTGGTGGGTGTTTCATTCATTACAATGTTTATTGATTCATTAAACGGATTTGGATAAACAGTTGCTAACCCTTTTGCATCCACAATTTCAACATCACTTTTAGTAGTCTGTCCGAAATTTAATTTAGGAACCCACAAAGCCACCATTGTAATAATAAGTATTAGTTTATTTTTCATAGTATATAAGTTTTAATTTTTACAAATGAATTTTAATACTGCAAAGATCGGAAACATGCCTCGGAAAAATATTATATGAATAAATAAAGGTGTTATCTCTTTCCTGTTAAATAGCCTTTTACTTTTTTACACTGCCATTAACAGGAAATTTAGATGGGAATTGTTTTACTATGCCATTAGTAAGGAAGTCAGATATTTTAAGTATTTCAGCATGCACATTATCATAAGCAATAATATCGGCTTTATACTCTTTGTTGATGTGTTCTGTAACTTCACCATTAGTTAGTATCAAATGTTCATTCAGATACTTTTTTAAATCAGGTAAACTCCAATTTGTATTCAAAGTGTTTAAATAATTAGCTGTTTCATCCGCATTAGCATTCCATCTTTTTGTTTCATCAGCCAACACACTAGTATTTCCAGATTTTTCTGCGGCAAAAACTTCAGCTTCTATATTGATGTGAGTAGTTAGTAATCCAGTTATTTTTTTACCATTAGCTTCACCATAATAAGGTTTTAAGGCATTACCAATATCCACCTGATTTTGCAAAAGTCGTTTCATTGCAACCTCTTTTCCCGGAAGATTATCAGTAATACAAAAAATAACATTGCGTGTCCAAACAACGTGGTCTTCCCAAAGTTTACGCATATTTGCATTAAGTGTAGCAGCGATTTCTGTTTTCGTTTGTCCGAAAGAAGCTCTAAAAGCAACTGCCAGCATAACACACGAAATTGCATATTTAAACTTTGTGTTCATTTTTAATTCGAATAATTTCTGCGGAAACGACCTGAAAAGTAACCCATTAAATAACTTTCTTAGATACTTAGCATAAAAGTTTCTTTATTTAAACCGGAGGTTTGGTATTGCCAGTTAATAGCCATAACCTCGGATAAAACTTTTTTAAGTGTTGCAAATTCAGTTGGTTTTTTAATATAAATATTTGCACCTTTTATAAAAGTTTCTTCGATATTGGCTTCTGATGAGGAAGTGGAATAAATAGCAACGGAAAGTTCTCTCAATTTTTTTGATTTCCTGATTTCTTCAAGGCATTGCAACCCATTTTTGAGCGGCATATTAAGATCCAGAAAAAGAACATGTGGTAGCTTGGCATCATCTGTATTCAGATAATTCATTAATTCTACTCCATCATTTACTGTCTGAACGTAAGTTTTCATTTTTAATTCTTCAAAGGCATCTCTAAAGATCATTCTGTCATCGGCATCATCATCTGCCAGAAGAATATGTATTGGGGCATTTTTCATGTTATTATTTTATTTAGTTTATAAAAAGATAAATAGTGGTGCGTTACGTTAAATCAAATCATTTCTTCCACTTTCTCTAACGATTCATGCCTTTTGGCTATAATTCTTTGAAAAACGGATGCGGTTAAACCAGTTGTTTTTTTAAACTGTGCCGATAAGTGAGCAGTGCTGCTGTAGTTAAGCCTGTAAGCAACTTCAGTAAGCGTTAATCCTTCTGCAATCATCAGTTGTTTGGCATATTCAATTTTCTGAAAGATGATGAAATTTTCAATAGTGGTATAAGTTTCTGCTGAAAAAAGATTTGCGATATAACTATAACTATGATTGAGTTTTTCACCTAAATAAGAAGATATTTTTTCCGTGGGAAGCTTTTCTTCTATGTAAATCATTTCCATAATAGTATCCTTTATTTTTTGAACAAGTGCATTTTTTTGATTTTCCACTATTTCTATTCCGTATTCGTTCAGTTCCATATTTAACTGTTTAAAATCTTCCGGCGAAATCTCTTTTTTAATGTCCACTTCGTTCAAACTGGCAAGGTCATATTCCACGCCCATTTTGTTGAACTTATCCTGTAGTATCCTTTTAAAGGAAACATTAATATTGTACTTTAAATATAGTTTCATTTTGGTTAATTTATTGGTTACAAAGGTGAATGCTTTTAATGATTAGGCTGTTATAGGATTAAAGCAAAATATTATACCATTTCATAAATCAATGTAATAAATCCCTTTTAATTAATATTAAAGTCTCACACCAATTATAAGTATGTCATCAACCTGCTCAGTTTTGCCTTTCCAATTTTCAATAAAATTATCCAGGTATTGTTCCTGCTCCTTCATTGTTTTGTCCTGTATTTCAATTAACAGTTCTTTAAAACGTTTGGTCATAAGCTTTTTCCCATCATCTCCTCCGAAGCTATCCACATAACCATCTGAAAAAACATAAAAGGTACTGTTATGCTCAAATTTTATTTTTGTGCTTTCAAAGTATTGATTATCCTCTGTTAATCCGCCAATAGCTTTTTTGGTTGGCTTAATTTCATCTACTTCCTTGTCTCCCTTCCTGATTATCCATAAAGGGCGATTAGCACCTGCATAACTTACCATTCGGTTCTCCGTGTTTATTGAACAGAGGGCAATGTCCATTCCGTCTCTTGTAGAATCATTGGTGTTTGATTGATGCAAAGCATGCTTCATACCTTTGTTCAAATGTTTTAATATTTCGGAAGTATCGGAACTATGAGCAACTGCTTCATGCAAAATTTCCGAACCTATCATACTCACCAGTGCTCCCGGCACCCCATGTCCTGTGCAATCCGCAGCTGCTATATATATAGTTTTATTTATTTTATGAAAAAAATAAAAATCACCGCTCACAATATCTTTTGGTTTAAACAATACAAAACTATGTGGCAATGCCGCATTTATCCTTTCTCTTTTAGGTAATTTCGCCTGTTGAATAAGTTTTGCATAATTAAGGCTATCTGTTATTGATTTATTTCTTTCCTCGATCAGGTGCTTCGCTTTTTCGATTTCTTCTTTTTTGAGATTAATCATTATTAATTCTTCAGCTTGTTTTTCCTTTTCTTCATTTTGTAAAACAAGTTGCTTATTAATTATCATTAATTCGGCTATCTGCTTTTCCTTTTCCTGTTTCTCGCTGGCAAGTACTCGATTAGCAACTAGTAATTGAGCCACCTGCTTTTCTTTTTCTTCTTTTTGAAAAACAAGTTCCTTGTTGGAATTAATTAAGTCCGCCACCTCCTTTTCTTTTTCTTGATTTTGAAACCCCGACTCTTTAACCGCTACTTCTTCGTTTTGGAAACCAAACTCTTTGTTGGTTATTATTACCTTATCCGATAATTTTTCTTTGTAATTAGTTTTCATATCATTTAGTTTTTAAATTTTACACTTCACGTTGCAACTCCAGCCATTACAATTACAATAGCAAGATGAATAATTATTTTTTTCTGTTTTAATTTATTTAGTAGGATAACTCGTGATTTATACGACCCCGTTACCAAGTTTTAATGGTACAAAGGTACCCGGTCTCATTATCCCGACCATTACACAACTTCTATTATATATTATATCATTTTTAGCAGTTGCTTTTTTTTAAACCTTTACTTCTTGTACAAACTGCAAAATTCATTTAAGAAAACCTTTAAATGAGAATCATATAATATATAAAAGAAGTTGTATAATAAAATATAAAACAAACAACGCGATCTTTGTACCTTTAATAAAATTACAATAATAATCTTAGCAAATTACAATACTATCCATTGGTCAAAAACCCGTAAATGAAAAATATTATTCTTTATTCTCACCCTACAAAAAACAAAAAGCCCTTATTAAAAATCGCATTATGTTAAAGGAATTTTATTTCAATAAATTTGATAACAGGAAACCATACCAGGCAATTCCTGATAGTAAAATCCGCACCCTTTTATTTCAGTTCTGCGGGATTTTTACCATCATGTTAGGTATTTCCTATCTCAACTGGCGATGGCAACATTCTCTTAATTACGAGGCGTTATGGTTTTCCATTCCTCTGGTGGCTGCCGAAACATTAAGTTTTATCGGAACGGTACTGTTGGTTATCAATTTATGGGCGAACCGAGACCCCAAACAAGAACCGCCTGTGCATTACCTTTCCGATATTGAAAACCTAGACGAGCGGCCTGACCGCCCTCTTAAGATTGATGTTTTTATTGCAACATACAACGAGGATGTGGAATTGGTGCGTCATAGTATTGTTGATGCTAAAAAAATTACTTATCCTTTCCAAGATGTAAATATTAAAATTTTTGTTCTTGATGATGGAAGGCGAGATGGGAGAGACCCTTCCAAAGAAAACATGAAAACGGTAGCAGAAGAAGAAGGGGTGAAATATGTTATTCGCGAACACAACGCAGGGTACAAAGCAGGTAATCTTAAAAACGCTTTGGAACTTACTTCCGGAGATTTGTTTGTCATCCTTGATGCTGATACTCGGGTGTTTCCCGAATTCCTAATGAACACCAGTGGATATTTTAGAAAAAAACAAGTGGCTTGGGTGCAAACTCCTCAATGGTTTTACGATTTAACAGAAGCCGAAAAAGCAAGTGACATTATTAAAAGTAAATTAAAATTATCAAACCGAATAATAAATCGCACAGTGGATTTTCTTTTCGGAAAAGTAAAATTAAACGATGATGTCTTTGGAAACGACCCACGGCTTTTTTACGATGTCATTATGCGCAGGCGAAATTACTACAATGCTGCTTTCTGTTGCGGCGCAGGTTCCATTCACAGAAGAGAAGCCGTCATGAGCTTAGCTGTAAAAGATTTTGCAGAAGGGATAAAAAAACTTGGCGAAGATTTAGCACGGCAACATAAAAAAACAAGCGAAATTCTTGAACAGACCAATGCACTTCTGCTATCACAGGAAATCATTCCTTTTAAATTTCATGCTTCCGAAGATATTTACACATCCATTATGCTTCATGCCGATACCGAAAACAAATGGGAAAGCATACATCACCCCCACATTGAATGCAAAATGCTTTCTACCCAGGATTTGGACAGCCGCATCAAACAGTTTTCTCGATATGCCTGTGGTTCATTGGATATTGCTTTCAGAGACAATCCATTTTTCAAAAAAGGGCTTAGCCTTGGGCAGAAATTATGTTATTTTAACACAATCTGGTCCTATTTCGCACCACTGTGGCTAATCGTTTTTTTATTAAGTCCTATTGTGTTCTTCTTCACCTTGGTTCCGCCTGTGAGTGCCTATAACTTCGACTTTTTTAAACATTTCCTCACTTTTCAGATTATGAACACCATTACAGTTACATTAGGTTGCTGGGGCATCTCCACTAAAAGAGGAAATCAATATTATATTTCAAGTTTCTGGTTCATGTTAGTAGCTTTGTTTTCGGCTGCAAAAGGTGAAAAAGTAAAATTTAATGTTACCCCAAAAGACCGTCCATTGGCTAAAAATACCCAGCATATTATTCCTCATGTAGTAATTATTGCTTTAACTTTATTAGGCATTGCATACAATGTTGTTTTACTTGTTACCGGCAACCACCCCACTGCATCGGGTTTTGCCGCTAATGCTTTTTGGTGCCTCTTCAACTTATTTTCGCTAAGCATCATGATTCGCGCTACCTTTTACAAACCTATAGACACTTCACAAAAATAACTCCAACGATGGATTATAAATTTCTAATAAAACCAACTGTTTATATCATCAGCATCTTAGCAAGCTGTTGGATGACTCTTAAAATTGAAACCTTAAGTCCTTCCGATTTCAACAAAGGTCCTTCGTTTGTTCATAAAAAACATTCTACTCACATTAAGTATCAATTTGTTTCCGCTCCGTTAAAAGTTACCTATCCTCCTTTCAATAAAATATATCTAAAAAACTTATGTAACGCTTACAAAGATGGAAAAATAGACAGTACTGTTCTTGACGATGAACTTACCCGCTATATCTCTATACTAAAAAATTACCCCGCAAATATGTCCATGCAGGCATTAAATAATAAAGAGAAATAAAAAAATGAAATCGAACGGCAGAGCCATACTAACATTAATGTTATTGGTCATAATTGCTTTACTCATTTTGTTCCTCGAACGAAAATTTTTGGTAGTCGAACTTCGTGGCGAAACGGTAAGCAAATATGAACAACTTGCCTGGCATGATAAAATAATTTTCCTTGTAGACGATTTTGAAGGATTAAACCATGCCGACAGTGTCACCTTGCTTAAAGCAAATTTCTTTAGTTTTGGAAGCACCCGAATTTCTATCGACAACAAACGCGTGGATACCCACCCCATGGCAGCCACTTCCGATTTTAAAGTGGAATGGCGATCCGATGCTGCCAACGATTTGTTTGGCGGCTGGGGCAAAGGCGTAGGAGCCAACTTCGATTTAGATGTTAATAAAGACTACTTTAATTTTCGAACTTTTATTTCAAAAACAAATCCAAACGACACCATAAAAATTCTAATACAGGAAGACGATAACGATGATGGAATATTCCAGGAAGACAAGGATGACGTCTGGGAATACAAACTTCCTGTAGTGGGTAACAACCAGTGGCAGTTTATTTCCATCCCCTTAAATAAATTTACCGACAGCAATACAGGCGGTGACGGAGAATTTAATGTGACCAGGAAAAGAGGAATTCATAACATCATTTTTTCGTTTTCCGATAAAGTAAAACACACACCCGGACAAAGCTGGTATTTTGATTTCCTTTGTTTCTCCTCCCAAAAAATTACACCCAATTAATAAAAACAGGTATGTCAAACATAGATAACACACAGCGAATTTATTTCCGAAACCTGGATATACTGCGTTTCCTGGCAGCATACATGATAGTGCTTGTACACTGTTTTTTCGGATGGGAAACCAAATTTGGACTGCCCCCTTTCATCTCTTCTCATCTGTCTCTTCCTGCGGTGGAGCGGTTAAAAAACGTGTTTCACAACTTGGCTTTTGGCGTAGATATTTTTTTTATCATCTCCGGCTTTCTTATCACCTACCTCCTCCTTGCAGAATACGAAAAAACAGGAAAAGTGGATGTCATGAAATTTTACATCCGGAGGGCATTCCGCATCTGGCCGCTCTATTTTTTTATGATACTCACCGCCCCTCTCATCAGCTATTTCTTTTTCGAGCAAAGCCCCGATTACCTTATGCAATTCCTCTTTCTCGGAAACTTCGACATTGTTAACCAGGGCATGAAATCCGTTTCCACCAACCACCTTTGGTCCATCTGCATCGAAGAACATTTTTATTTATTCTGCCCACTGCTTATCGCTTTTTTACCCATCAAAAAACTACCGCAAATTTTATTCTCCGTCATTTTCATTTGCATCCTCTTTCGGGGCTACACTGCCCTGTACAGCCAGGTCTATGGCATGACCATCTATGTCCACACCCTAAGCCGTATAGACACCTTAGCCATTGGCAGCCTCTGCGGATACCTGTTTTATTACAAACACCTCCGTTTCCGTCATCCCCTCGGAGTCCGTTTAATCATTTATGCCATTTTTCTTTTGGTTTTTTTTAATGTGAGTTATAACGAGTGCGGAACTTTTTTTACAGCCACCATGAAAAAATATGTATTCATACTCCTTGCAGCCTACTGGGCAGGCAATTTTTTATTCAACCCCGGAGCCAAATTCGCTGTCAGAAAAATCAACTTTTTGCATAACCTCGGAAAAATTTCTTACGGAATATATATGTTCAACCCGGTCATTGTTTTCCTCGTTTTGCAACTCTTCGAAAAACTCTCCTTCCAAAACTATTTTGCATTTCTGCTCATCGTCCATTTAGGCATTTGGCTTTTTGCTGCTCTCTCCTACCGGTTTTTCGAAATGCCCTTCCTGGCGCTCAAAGAAAAATATTCCATCATCCAAACCGGGGAGAAACTCGACAGCCCACTTACGGAAACCTTACCTCTTTCTCCCCTCTCCCAAGGCGAGGAAGCAGTGAGTGAACACACCTGAACTACTTCTCCCCTACCCCATCTCCACAAAGAACCGATAAAGAGAACATCTTTTAAAAAATGAAACTTATGGATTTAAAAAACTGCCCCAAGGTGGTCGCAGATGGGCAGAAACAGGAATGAAAATAAAAATTAAAAAATAGCGCTTGTCGGGAGGTTATGTATGGGGCACAGAAACCATCTCAACCCTATTTTTTATTTAATGATAAAGAAAAATTCCCTGCCCTATTCCCTACTTCCTCACATACATCACTTCCTTCACCGCTTTCACCACTCTCGCAGCATTTGGCAATGAAGCTTCTATCAAAGTAGGAGCGTAAGGCAATGGAACATCGGCAGAAGTAACACGAATAATGGGAGCATCTAAATAATCAAACGCATCTTTCTGAACTTTGAAAGCTATTTCGGAAGAGATAGAAGCAAGGGGCCAAGCCTCTTCCACAATAACCAAACGATTTGTTTTCTTTACAGAAGTAATTATTGCCTCATAATCAATAGGACGAACGGTACGTAAATCAATGACTTCAGCACTGATGCCTTCTTTCTCCAGTTCGGTAGCAGCAGCTAATGCCTGTTTCATAATTTTACCAAAAGAAACAATAGTAACATCTTTTCCTTCCCGTTTAATATCTGCAACACCAATTGGAATAAGGTATTCTCCTTCCGGAACCTCTCCTTTATCTCCATACATCTGCTCACTTTCCATAAATATAACAGGGTCGTTATCGCGAATAGCTGACTTTAAAAGTCCCTTGGCATCTGATGGAATGGAAGGAACTACCACTTTGAGTCCGGGACAGTTGGCATACCAGTTTTCAAATGCCTGGGAATGCTGACTGCTCAACATACCCGCAGAAGCTGTAGGTCCCCGAAATACCATAGGACAGGAAAATTGTCCTCCACTCATGCTCATCATTTTTGCAGCGCCATTTATAATTTGGTCAATAGCAACCAATGAAAAGTTAAACGTCATAAACTCTACCACCGGGCGCAAGCCATTCATTGCTGCACCTACCGCAATGCCTGCAAAACCAAGTTCTGCAATGGGAGTATCTATTATTCTTTTTTCGCCAAACTCGGCAAGCATACCTTTACTTACTTTGTAAGCACCATTATATTCCGCTACTTCTTCCCCGATTAAAAAGATTTTTTCATCTCTCCGCATTTCTTCATTTAATGCTTCGCGCAATGCTTCTCTGAATTCAAGTGTTCTCATTCTTTTTGGTTTTTTATTTGAAGTGCAAATGTAATTGTTTTTTTAACACAGAGATTTTTTTCAACGCAGAGAACGCTAAGAAAAAGCAGAGTTTCACAGAGAAGAAAATAATTATTGGTTTATTATTTCTTACATTTGAGGAATAAAATTTTTAAATTCATTAACATGAAAAAAATAATTACGATTTTATTTCTTGTGGTTATATATATAGGTGTGAATGCGCAGGCGCCAAATTGGGAGTGGGCGAGGCAAGGAATTGGCGATGCAGATGTATCAAACATAATTACTGATAATAATGGAAATATTTATGTTACAGGGGGATTTATAGATAGTTCTATTACATTTGGACCTTATTCTTTACCTGGTACTTCCGGACCAATAGCAGGATACTTTTTTCTTGTAAAGTATGATTCGTTAGGAAATGTATTATGGGCAAGATGTTCCTCTTCAGGTAACGTAGGTCTTCAAGCTGGAATTGCTGTTGATCCTTCGGGCAATATTTATATTACTGGACCATACAGCGGCTCTATTTCATTTGGTTCATACACCATAAATTCGCTTGGAGGGTTTGATTCGTATATAGTGAAGTACAATTCTTCAGGTACTGTCCAATGGGCTGTAAGTATTGGTGACACCGGAACTGAGCAAACAGTTGGCATTTGTACAGACCAGATGGGGAATAGTTTTGTTACCGGCACTTATGACGGAACATCATTCAGTATTGGCACAACTACTTTAACTAACTTATATAGCACTCAAAAAATATTTGTTGCTAAGTTTGATTCATCAGGAAATCCGCTTTGGGCAGTTGACAACAACGATGATTTATTAATGCTATATAGTATAGGCATTGCATCTGATAATTCAGGAAATGTTTATTTTACCGGATATGATGATTTATTAATGACGGATAGTATCCGGTTTGGCTCTGTAATAATAAAGGATAATGGATTTATAGTAAAATTAGACCCTTCAGGAAATGCTGTTTGGGGTCGTACATCAATTAATGGAACTTATGAAAGAACAAAAGCTATTACCGTAAACACAGGAGGGAAAGTATTAGTTACCGGTAGTTTTTCCAACAATTTGACTTTTGGTGCTGATTCCATCAATGCTATGCCCAGTAGCGGTGGTATGTTTTTAACCGAATTTGACTTAAATGGCAATCCCATTTGGACTCGTGGATTCTATGGTATATCAAGCGGTCTGGATGTTTTTTCTGTTGCTTCTGATAATAATGGCAACACATATATTTCGGGAAATATGGATTCTATTCACCCAATCATATTTGATACACTAACATTATTCGCTCCTCTCACAGGAGCAACCTATCATGGTGACCTACCAATATTTGTTGCTAAATATGACCCCAATGGAAATCCATTGTGGGGAAAATCTTTAAGAAGCGGAGGAGATGATTGGGTAATTGTAGCTGCTGATAATTACAACAATGTTTATTTTGCAGGAGATTTTATTCCCACATCGTTAATTATTGGAAACGATAGTTTATATAATAACGCACCAAATTATGATGAAACGCCTTTTCTGGCAAAACTATCTTCTCATAGTGGAGAAATGGTTTCCATCCCAACTGTCAACTCCGAACAATCAATTACCCTCTACCCCAACCCAGCCACTTCCTCCTTAACAATTCGAACAGAAAACAACAAACTAAAAGAACTGCATATATATAATGTATTAGGAGAACTTGTTCAGCTATCCGAAATCACCAATCCGGAATCAGAAATAAAAATGGATGTTAGCAAACTGAAAGCGGGAATGTATTTTGTGGAAATAATTACTGAAAGAGGAAAATTGAGAAACAAATTTATAAAACAATAAGCAGTGGAAAAGTTAATGAAAAGATTTTTGCAAAATATCTTTACAGCCAATTTTAACACACTTTTTCATATTTTGAAAAGTTGGGAATTTTACTTCGTAAAAAGCACTTTACAAGCAGTGAAATTCCCAACTTTTATAATATTAAGTAGTTTACACAGGATAAAATTCCCAACTTTTGTAATACAAAGCACTTTACAAATAATAAAATTCCAAACTTTTATAATAAAAAGTAGTTTACACTACTTACAATTCCAAACTTTTGTAGTAAAAAGTACTTTACAGGCAATAAAATTCCCGGGTTTTGAAAACAAAAGTGTTTTACATAAAATAACATTACCGGATTTCCAAAACGCTTGTTCTCGTTGTAATTCAGCACCTATTCACCAATAAACCTTAAAATATAAAACAATGGTACTATCAACAGAAATTCTGAACTTCCACGTTCGATTTATTTACTTAGTGGAATATTTTAATGAAAACCAGGAACGATTTAGCTATAAAGACGAAGAAATAGAAATGCTGAACGGGCTTTGGGACGAATGGACAAGAGATTTCAGAAAATACACTCACCCGCTTACTTTTGGGGATATAAACACGGGAGCAATTAATGATTTATATGAAAAATGCTACAAGCTGGTAACTTCTTTTAAGATAAGAGCTGTGAAATCTATAGGTGTGGAGATAACCTCTGAAGACAAATGTTATCTTGAAGTAAACACCAACACTAAAACAAGAGGGAAAATACCTGTAACAGATTATGCACCCAATCTTGTTTGCCTGGAGATTCGCAAATCGTTATGTAAGTTTTTTGCAATGGACCCCAAGCACCTGGGTACTAAGCGCAAACCTGAAGGTGCTGATAAAGTGGGAATTTTGATAGCTTATAAATTGAAAGATGAACCTGAACCCAAAGCCGAAGAATACAAAAAAATAAATCCCGAAAAAAAATCTATCTTTGAAGTTCTTATTCCTGCTGATAAATCCGGGATGGTGATGTATATTAAAGTGTATTTCATCAGTCCCACAGGAGAAGAAGGAAAACCATCTGCACCTTTGATGGTGAAGCTACTTTAGTAGTACATTCTCTGTGTTCTTTGTGTAAAGTCTTTGTGGACTTTGTGGTTAAATTTTTTTAACAACATTGTTTTAATTTGTATTAATAGTACTTTTGCCAAAATTTTTTCTGTGGAAAATAATCAGTACGATATAATAATAGTTGGAGGCGGCATTGTCGGCTTGGCTTCTGCTTATAAAATAAATTTAAAATATCCCGACAAAAAAATTCTTGTTCTTGAAAAAGAAAAAGAAGTGGCTGCGCATCAAACAGGGCATAACTCAGGTGTTATTCATTCCGGATTGTATTACAAACCCGGTTCGTACAAAGCAAAAAACTGTGTGGATGGAAGAAGAGAGCTGGTTGCTTTTGCAAAGGAACATAAAATACAACACGACATTTGCGGTAAAGTGGTTGTGGCAACTGATGTTTCGGAGTTGGCACACATGAACAAAGTATTTAATAACGGGATAGCAAATGGTGTGGAAGGAATTGAGAAGATAGATGCAAAACGAATAAAAGAAATTGAACCTCACTGTGTGGGCATTGAAGGGCTGTGGGTACCATGTACGGGAATTATTGATTATACTGATGTTTCAAAGAAATTTGTGGAATTAATTCATTCAAAATTTCCGCAAAGTAAAGTGTTATGCGAACATGAAGTAACTGATTTTGAACAGCACGAAGGGCATACGCATGTGAATACTAATAAAGGAAACTTTACCGGAACACATATTATTACCTGTGCAGGATTGCAGTCGGACAGGATTGCAAAAAAAGAAGGGGCTAAAATAGATACCGCTATTGTTGGCTTTCGGGGCGATTATTATGATTTAACAGATAAAGGGTTGAGTAAAGTCAGAAATTTAATTTACCCTGTTCCTAATCCCAAGTACCCTTTCCTTGGTGTTCATTTTACCCGAATGATTCATGGAGGAACGGAATGTGGTCCTAATGCTGTTTTTGTTTTTAAAAGAGAAGGATATGGCAAAACAGATTTCTCTTTGCGCGATACAGCCCAAGCACTTGGTTTTGGAGGTACCTGGAAGTTCTTTGCAAAGAATATGAAATTCGGATGGGACGAATACCGTGGTGCTTTTTCAAAATCATTTTTCCTAAAGCGATTACAAAAGTTAGTTCCTGATTTGGAAATGGATGATTTAAAACCGGGACGTGCAGGGGTTCGGGCAATGGCTTTGGCACCGCAGGGAGAGATGATTGACGATTTTAAAATTGAAGTAAATGGCAATGCTATTCATGTACTGAATGCTCCTTCACCTGCCGCTACTTCCTCATTAGCTATTGGCACTGCCATAGAAGGCATGGCAACTGAGCATTTTCAATTTAACAACCCCTCCTAACCTCCCCAAAGGGAAGGAACGAAGTACTTACCCAAATGTTTATACGAATTTATATTAAGTAACACCCTCTCCCTTTCGGGGAGAGGATTAAGGAGAGGGGCAGAATATTGAAAAATTTACATTCCCGTATTTCCTGTGCTGGTTAAAATGTTTCATCTTCGATAAATCAGTTTGTTCTCCGTGCTCTACAATTAGCCATCCTTCGGGCTTTAACAGGTTGTTTTGAAAAACAATTTCAGGAATAGTTTCTATTTTATTCAAATCATAAGGAGGGTCGCAAAAGATAATATGATAAGATGTGGTTTCTCTTTTTAAGAAAGCAAAAGCATCTGATTTAATGACTTTTATTTGGTTCATATTAAATTCAGAAATTGTTCTCTTTACAAATTCACAACAGGAATAATTAGCATCAACGCTTATAATATTGCCACAACCACGGGAAGCAAATTCGTACGACATATTGCCCGTTCCGCAAAACAAATCCAATACTTTTAAACCATCAAACTCAAAATAATTGTTTAGGATATTAAATATACTTTCTTTTGCAAAGTCTGTAGTTGGGCGAACATCTAAATTCCTGGGCGGATGAATTACTCTTCCCCTGTGCGTTCCGCTAACAATGCGCATCAGGAGTTATAATTATTAAAGAGAGTGAAATGATAATGCTGGGGCAGGATTTGTAATTGATAGCTGAACTGTGCTTCATCACTGCGTTCGCCAAACTTCAATTTGCGAACATATTTTTGAGTAAGCGAATAGATAGTTGAATTGCGTTCTATTTCTCCCAATAAAACCACTTCTATTGTTTCCGGGTTCAGTTGCAATTGCTCGCAGACAAACAAAAGATAATAAACAAAATCTTCGGCACTGTTATAATTAAATGTATTGTAAAACAACAAATTTTTACCATCTATTACTATGGCTTCAAAATGAGATTGCTGAACATGTACAAAAAGTTTTTTACCTGCCTGGTTTTTGTTTTGCAACATAAGGGTATCAATCAATGCACTGGAAGCATGATGATAGCGGATGTTTCGAAACAGGTAATCCAGTTTGGATTTAATACTTAGATGCAAACCAAAAATATTTTTTGCATCCATACTTTTCAAATCATTTACTAATACCATTTCATCTCCCTGAAGCGAGGCATTAAATTTTAAATACATCTTCTTTCTTTCGTCTTCAAACAAAGCATTTGGAACCAGTGTGGAAAGGTTATTTACGATTACGCAAACCACATATTTATACTTGTGATTAATCAGCTTACTGTCTTTTATTAATGTTACCAGCACTTCGGAAACACCATCAAAATTATAAACGTTTTGAAAAGTATAATTTTCGAACGCTATAAATCTGTTTTTAGTTTTATCATTTACAGTTATTAAAATATTGTCGATGCTGATTTGAAGTATCAGTTGAAAACCTGAAGTATAAGCAGGATTGAACGCCTCATCAATGAATGACGTGGCTTGTGTTATTTTGTTTTTTATTTCAGTTTGCATCGGTACAAAGATATATTTTTCTTTAATTACTTATTGTCATATTGTTTTATTGTTGAATTGTTAATCGGCACCCTTCCTTAAAATTACATAGATTTGTAAATTCGTTTTTATTCGTAATTCGTAACCAGTAATTAGTAACCATTGAAACCAGAAGAATTTTCCAAACTATTATTACAGCATTTCCCTTTTGAAACCACAGGAGGACAAAGGACATTATTAACCAAGCTATCTGAATTTATCCTTGGAAGCAACCTGGATAATATATTTGTCATCAAAGGATATGCAGGTACTGGTAAAACTACCATTGTTCGTTCTTTAGTTAAAAGTATGCCTGCTGTGAATGGTAAAACTGTTTTACTTGCCCCCACAGGAAGAGCAGCTAAAGTGCTTTCTAATTATACAGAGAAGTCTGCTTATACCATCCATAAAAAAATCTATTACAGAAAACCAAACGCAAATGGAGGTTTCGGATTTACTTTACAGCAAAACCTCCATTCCGATACTGTTTTTATTATTGATGAAGCATCTATGATTTCAAACACCGGTGGTTTGGGAGATAGCGGAATGTTTGGTGGTGGCAGCCTTCTGGATGATTTGATTTCTTATGTTTTTAATGGTAATAACTGCAAACTTATTTTTATTGGTGATACTGCACAGTTGCCGCCTGTTGGTTTGGATATTAGTCCCGCACTGGATTTTGAATATTTAAAAGCAACTTTTTCTTTTAAGGTAGATTGGTTTGAACTGACCGAAGTCGTTCGCCAGACAGAGAATTCCGGGATATTAACCAATGCAACTATCATCCGCAATCAAATAAAAAATGAGAAAGAAGCAAAGCCGCATTTTACTTTAAACAAATTTAAAGATATTATTCGTTTAGGTGGCGATGAGTTGGAAGATGCTCTGAATGCTGCATACAGCAAGTATGGTGCAGAAGACACTATGATAATTTGCCGTTCCAATAAAAGAGCTAATATTTTTAATCAGCAAATACGAGCGCGTATCAGGTGGCAGGAAGATGAGCTGTCAACAGGAGATTACATGATGGTGGTAAAGAATAATTATTTCTGGCTGAAAGATGAATCCAAGGCAGGCTTCATTGCCAATGGAGATATAATTCAATTGACATCAGTTGGCAGAATACAAGAGATGCACGGATTCAAATTTGCCGATGTGCGAATGAAAATGATTGATTATCCGGATGAACCAGAGATGGAAACCCGTTTGTTACTTAATACTATCATGAGTGATTCTCCTTCTTTATCAAATGAAGATAACAAGCGCCTTTACACAAGTGTAATGGAGGATTACAGTGATATACCTGACAGAAAATTAAGAATGAAAAAAGTAAAGGAAGATGGTTTTTTTAATGCCCTTCAGGTAAAGTTTGCTTATGCTGTTACGTGTCACAAAGCGCAGGGTGGGCAATGGGACTGCGTGTTTGTGGAGCAGGGGTATTTAACGGATGAAATGATTAATACCGAATACATGCGTTGGTTATACACTGCTGTTTCCCGTGCGAAAGAGAAATTGTATCTGGTTAATTTTAATAAGGATTTCTTTTGATTGAAGTACTTTGTAGTATGGAACGCAGATTTATCAGGATTATTTAAGATTAAAAATGTTTTTGGGGTCTTGATTTTAATTATGATTTTTTGACTTCGTCAATGATGAAGTGCTTTCTAAAGGGGAAAATAAAAATTAATTATCGTAATCCTTATTCACAGAACCAATAGAATACGAGAACTTGGGCATCTCAATAATATTCCCGCTCCTGTCTTTTGCTTTTATTTTATCAAAAAATATTTTTGATGTTTGGTCAGCATTCCCCAGCAGTTGTTGCATTTGGCGGGAAAGTTTGTAACCCATAGCCGCTTCTTCATTATAAATTCCTTTTATGGTAACTCCCATGTGAAACTCCACAACAGCTGTATCCAATACATTTCCATATTGGTCAATACCAACTAACCGGTAATTTACATCATCAAAAATAACTTTTACTAACTGACCTTTTTTCTGAATTTTAAATGTTCCGTGGTTTTCGTTTTCTTTTTCCTGTGCAGGCGCAATGATGCTGATGAACAAAAGAAATAGTATAGGGAGAAAGTTTTTCATTTAATAAAGCAAAGATAATTCTAATTGTTGAATTGGCAGAATCAGTGGTAAATTAGGAGCAAAATTAATTAGTTAAAAAAGAATTATCTTTGAAACAAATTGAAACAAAAACAATACCATCTCTCAAATATATATGACAGGCAAAAAAAGAATAGTAGCCATCTGCGGCAGCACCAGGCACAGTTCCACAAATCATAATTTGATAAAAGCAATCATCGAATTGGCTAAAGATAAATTAGAAATAAAAATCCTGGAAGGACTTTCCGATATTCCCCATTTTAATCCCGACAACGAAACAGATAACGCACACCCAACTGTTGCCAATTTTCGCAAACAATTAAAAGAAGCGGACGGCATTTTAATCTGCACACCCGAATATGCAATGGGTATTCCCGGTACTTTAAAAAATGCAATCGACTGGACCGTTTCTTCCTGCGAATTTTCTCACAAACCGGTTGCATTAATTACTGCTTCGTCTGTTGGACAAAAAGGTCATGCTTCTTTATTGGAAACACTAAAAATAATTGAATCAAATATAACGGATGAAACACAATTATTAATTTCAGTTGCAAAAACTAAAATCAATAATGAGTGTAAAATAACAGATACTAAAACATTGGAAGAAGTAAATGCATTAATGAATGCTTTTATAAAAGTGATCAGTAAGTAATAAAATAAAAAGAATCACTATTAACCGACTAAAAAATAATTGAAGAGAAAACATCCTGGTGATGCTTGGATTTGCTATAAATAAATTTTCCGACTAAAACATACCCCCTACTTTAATTAGTCAGGTTGAAAATAAATCCGGGGTAGCTTGTTTTGCACTATTTCCCCAACTTCTCAGATTACTTTTTAATAAAGGAATTGAATTAGGCATTTAGTTTATAATCATTTTATAGGTGTGAGGTTTGCTGAACATCATCCGATTTAAAAGAT
>JANYDQ010000025.1 GCA_025363555.1 Bacteroidota bacterium
TGGAACGTATCATTGTTTTCAAAACTGTTCCATCCAGGTTATAAAAATCAGCTGTTGTTCCTGTTTCCTGTTTAAATTTGGCTATCGTTTCTTTAGCAGACGATGTAAGCACCGCAAAAGTTACATTATCCTGTTTGCATAGCGATGCAAAATCATTTACTTTGCCAAAAACATTCTTATTTGTTTTATCCAAATCGTAGCAAATTAACAAAAAATTATATTCAGGATTTTCAATAATATCCTGTGTATAATCACCCCCTTCGGGCTTTGTAATGGAGAAATCTTTTACCTTCGGGTCAATTCCTTTTTTGGTAACTACCGAACGGCTGCTTACATAATCGAAGGTTTTATCCCAATCTGTCGGCCATGCATCCACTTCTTTTGTTTGCCCTGTTTTTTTATCTTTTAAGGTGTAATAAAATTTTACTTCATCAGGAACGCCTTTCATTTGTTCAGGTATATTTTTCCCTATTGCATAAGCGCGGAAATCAAATACTGGCAGATAATTATAAGTATATAGTGGGAATATAGTAGATATAGCAATAAAAAATATCATCAAAACATTTTCCGCTTTTTTTCCGACAAGCGGGTGAATGTATTTTTTGCCGATAAATAAAATAATAATAGAAACCAGCAATATCAAATCTTTGGTAAACGATTGCCATGGGGTAAGATGCCAGAAATCTCCAAAACAACCACATTCGCGCACCTTATCAAAATAAGCCGAATAAAAAGTAAGGAAGGTAAAAAACACAATCAGCAATAAAAGTAACCACAAGGTTAGTTTTACTCTTGCCCCCATCAATAAGGCAAAACCAAGCGCTATTTCGAAAACACATAAAAAAATGGCGAGAGGAGTGGCAATGCCGATAAAGTATTCGAAGAAATGAAAACTCTTTCCAAAAATTTCGAAGTACTCCACCAGTTTATAAGAGAAGCCTAAAGTATCGTTGGCTTTGATGAAGCCCGAAAAGATGAACAAACATCCCACAAAAATGCGGAAAATAGCGGTTATTATTTTCATATTTTAAAAGAATTTATCCTCGGTATGCCCGGGAAGAAGTTTAGATTTTAGTTAGTAAAAATTAATAATTTTAAAACAACAATTATTATTCCGCTAATTTTATCAACGCAAAAACACTGTAATTTATCATGTCGTTAAAGTTAGCATCCACGCCTTCCGAAATTAAAGTTTCCCCTTTGTTATCTTCAATTTGTTTAATGCGCAGTAGTTTCATTAATATCAAATCGGTGAGCGAACTTAACCTCATGTCACGCCACGCTTCGCCATAATCATGATTTTTGTTCTCCATCAAACTTTTTGCTTCTTTCGCATATTTATCAAAAAGTTTACTCACTTCGTCAGGTGGCAGTTCCATACGTTCATCATTTTTTAATCCAAGTTGAATAAGCCCGATGATGGAATAGTTAATAATACCAATGTATTCGGAAGTAATGTCTTCGTTTATTTTTTGCATTCCCTTGTCTTCAATATTACGAATACGCTGTGCTTTAATAAAAAGCTGGTCGGTGATGGAACTGGTGCGAAGTATCCGCCAGGCAGTGCCATAGTCTTTCATCTTTTTTAAAAATATATCTTTGCACCTGGAAATAGCGGAGTCGTATTGGGAAGAAGTTTTATTAATCGTCATTGTCATTAATTCAACGGTTTATTAGTTAAATACTTTATTAGTTCAATAGTTTAATTAGAAATATAACAATTTATCATTTAAAAAGATGGCGCAAGATACAGTTTTTTCACAAAAAATAGAGCAGATTTTTAATCCTAATGCTGACACTATTATAATGGGCATTTTAAACAACACCCCCGATTCGTTTTTAGACGGAGGAAAATACAGGTTAGAAAAGGACTGGCTGAAGCAATGCCACAAAATGGTAAAAGAGGGTGCTGATATTATAGATATTGGCGGATTTTCCACCCGTCCCGGTTCCGGCATTATTAGTATTAAAGAAGAAGAAAAAAGAGTGATCCCGGTCATTAAATCGGTAAGAAAAAACTTCCCGACTGTGCTGATTTCGGTGGATACTTTTCGTGCATCCGTTGCCCAAAAAGCTGCAAAAGCGGGAGCAAATATTATTAATGACATTTCAGGGGGGCAATTTGATACAAAAATGTTTGAAACGGTTGCCCGCCTTAATGTGCCTTATATATTAATGCACTCCAATAAAAGTTTGGAAACCTTGCACGAAAAAAAAATAAATACTGATGATAATATTCACCAGGCACTGATTACTTTTTTCGAATCAAGAATAAAAAAACTGAACAAGCTGGGGTTTTCCCAAATTATTATCGACCCGGGAATTGGTTTTGGAAAAACAATAGAGCAGAATTATGAGTTAGTAAGGCATTCGGAGCTTTTTAACACTTTTAACCAACCGATTATGATTGGTGTTTCCAGGAAATCAATGATAACACAAGTGCTTAATGTAAAACCCAAAGATGCTTTAAATGCTACTTCCGTTTTACATGTTTTTTGTTTGGCAGAAGGAGCTAAAATTTTGAGAGTTCACAATGTGAAAGAAGCGAAACAAACGGCTTTGTTAGTAGATTTAATTGCAAGATGGGGATAAAAGGAGAATAAAAAAACTTCCAAAATCCCTTATATTAAGTAAAATCCCTTATTGCACACATTTTAACTGCGCGATTTACAACAAACAATACATTGTTGCCAAACATGGCCTACTCCTGTAAGAGTAGGAGCTACTCTGGTAAGAGTAGGCGCTACTTCGGGTCAACGTAATTTTGTAGGGAGTAAAAAAATTAAGCGAAGAGCTTTTCTAACCTAAAGAGAAAAAATTTCACATCCTTCCCCCCTCTTAAATTAGCCCTAAACAATTTTAGTTTTGCGTTGTAAGATAGCGTGAGCATTAGTGCTTCGGTTGTCAAAAAAGTTGAGGGTATTATCCCAGTGATAGTATATTGAGTTTGCAAGGGTGTTAAATTCATTTGTTTTTGATGCTTTTACTTTTTCTATCCATTGAGTCATTCTGGTTGAAGCTATTGA
>JANYDQ010000027.1 GCA_025363555.1 Bacteroidota bacterium
AACGGTAAAGGCTAATAAATGTAGTACTTTCCAGTGAATTTTATTTGTTTCAAAACGCACCAAAAGAGCTTTAAAGGCGTCCAGCCAAGCATTGGTTCGTTCTATTACAAACCTACATTTATATAGTAATTCGTCAAATAAATAATCTTCACTATTTCCATTTCTTTTATTAATAGCAATATTTCCCATAATATCATTACTCTGACAATACCTTCTAAATTCCATAGTATCAAAGCCGGCATCTGCATTTAGAAACAATCCATCCACAGCAATATTAGAAGAGCGTAATGATTGAATCATCTGCTCTACATTTTCTCTGAGTTGATATGCATCGTTGTGATTGCCTGATATAGCATCGCTGCAAGCTACAGGTATCCCTCTACTATCTGTTATAATTAACATATTGCTTGTTTTACATTTTTTTCTTCCTTGATACTCCACCGCTTCACCACCGCGTTTGGTTGGGGTATGTGTCCCATCTAATTGAATACTGGACAAATCTAATAATGCTTTGTGCTTATTAAGTAACCCATGCCACATTAATTCCCAACTTCCATCTTTGCTCCATTTTTGAAAATGATAATAAACACTTTGCCAACGATAGCTCACTCTGAAAAATTCCTTCATTGGTAATTCTCTCCATTGACAGCCTGTTTTAAGTTTATACAAAATCGCTTGTACTAATTGATAATCCTTTACTTTAGCATTGTTCAATTTATTGCCAAATTTTAAATGTGAACAAATCTCTTTTTTATTAAACTTTTCGTATCATTGTTTCTTTTTTCTCCCAATGGTAAATATTATTGTTTTACAATTAATAGATACCCTTGGGAGTTATTAAAAATCAACTTTTGACAACTTCGCTATATAAATTCTACTTTTATATCTGGAAATGAAAACTTTTACCAAAGCAGAACGATTATCGGGCAAAGTGTTAATTGATACATTAATTCAAAAAGGCAAATCATTTAATTGTTTTCCATTTAGAGTAGTATGGCTGGAAATACCTGAAAACAAAGTAAAGGCACAAATAGTAATAAGTGTTCCGAAGCGTTTATTTAAAAAAGCAACAGACAGGAACCGGTTGAAACGATTGATAAGAGAGGGATACAGAAAAAACAAAGATGTGTTAATTGAGAAAACGGAAAATAAAACAATTCAACTGCTACTCATTTATACTTCTAAAACAATGATGAAAAGTAAGGAGGTGGAGGATAAAATAATTTTGATGTTACAGCAATTGCTATAAAAATTAACCCTGAACAGCAGTGAAAAAAATAATAAATCCGTTTAGCTATTTATTTATAGGTATAATTAAAGTGTATCAATATTCCATTTCACCCTTGCTTGGACCCTCATGCAGATTCGAGCCATCGTGCTCACAATACGGGATAGAAGCTTTTAAGAAACATGGAGTATTTAAGGGATTGTATTTAACAGTTAAAAGGTTTTCAAGATGTCATCCCTGGGGCGGGCATGGTCACGATCCTGTTCCATAAAGAGTTGAAAAATAATTATCAGCCTTTTAAAGTGAACAACTTACTAATAAAACAACTATAATTATTAAAGACATTCGTAAATTTGTAATCAGGAAAAATTTAAGATATGAAAACAAAAATCAAAAAATTCAAATTGCTAATCATCGTTTCACTTATTGGTGGAGGCGCATTTATCTCTTATAGCTTTGTTGATAATTACTTTGAAATTTCAAAAAACCTCGACATTTTCGCAACGCTGTTTCGCGAACTGAATATCTATTATGTGGAGGAAACCAATCCGGGAGAATTAATGAAAAAAGGGATTGATAACATGCTTTTATCTTTAGACCCTTACACTAATTTTTATCCTGAATCTGAAATTGAAGATTATCGGTACATGACGACCGGGCAGTATGGAGGGATTGGTGCATTAATTCACCAGGATGGAGATTATGTTATTATTTCCGAGGTGTACGAAGGTTTTCCGGCACAAAAAGCAGATTTAAGGGCGGGGGACAAGATTTTAAAAATAAATAATACTGATGCAACAGGAAAAAAAACAGATGACATTAGCAAGTATTTAAAAGGACAGGCAAGCACTACCATCAAATTATTGATTGAGCGGGAAGGAGAAAAAAGCCCGATAGAAAAAAACATTAATCGCGAGGAAATAAAAATAAAGAGTGTTTCTTATTCAGGAATGGTAGCTGATAATGTGGGATACATAAAGCTGACAGGGTTTACCGAAAATGCTGCAAACGAAGTAAAGGATGCTTTGTCAGGATTAAAAAAAAATCCGGAGATGAAATCACTTGTTTTAGATTTACGTGGAAACCCCGGAGGATTGCTGAAAGAAGCTGTTGATATTGTAAATATTTTTACTGAAAAAGGTACTGATGTGGTAAGTACAAGAGGAAAAGTAAAAGAGTGGGATATGGTAAATAAAGCAATGAATACTCCATTAGATTTATTTATTCCGATTACAGTTCTTGTTGACAGAGGCTCTGCTTCAGCTTCCGAAATTGTTTCCGGTTGCTTACAGGATTTGGACAGAGGTGTAATAATCGGTCAGCGTTCGTATGGAAAAGGATTAGTTCAGGCACAAAGAAAGTTAAGTTATAACGCTTTGCTAAAAGTTACTGTTGCAAAGTATTATACACCAAGCGGTAGATGCATTCAGGCTTTGGACTACTCTCACCGCAATGAAGATGGCAGTGTTGATAAGGTTCCTGATTCATTAATATCTGCGTTTAAAACTAAGAATGGTCGCATTGTTTATGATGGAGGTGGAATTGCACCCGATATTGCAATAGATGCTCAAAAATTCAGTTCTCTGCTCGGTAATTTAGTCTCTAAAAATTTAATCTTTAATTACTCGACAAAATATCGTGTTGCTCACCCTTCTATTGCAGCAGCAAAAGATTTTAAATTAACAGATGCGGAGTACGAAGATTTTTTAAGTTATGTAACTTCTAAAAACTTTAATTACACTACCAAAACAGAAAAATCACTAGAAGATTTGAAGGAAAATGCTAAAACAGATAAAAGCATTGATGAAATTAATACGGACATAGAAAATTTAAAAGCAAAAATTACTAATAATAAGAAAGATGATTTAAAAAAGTTCAAACCTGAAATAAAACAGTTTTTAGAAGAGGAAATTGCTTCCCGTTATTATTTTCAGAACGGGCGTTTGGAATCGGCTTTAAAGGATGACCCCGAATTAAAAGAAGCGATAGCTGTTTTGAATGACAAGGACAGATATACTAAAGTGTTGACTACAATAATTAAAGCTGAAAAACCAATGTATAATCCTGACAAGACAAAACTAAAAGATATGAAAAAGTCCAAATCTTCTGAAAATTAAGATTTCTTAATCCAAGGAAAAGGCATCACTTTAAACAGTTGATGTCTTTTTTTATAAAATTATTTTCAGCGTTTAATGAATTTCCCAACATTTTCTTAGAATAAAAAATGAAATCACTGTTTCCAGAAAAATACCATTCGTACATTTATTATTTCTCACTAATAATTTTAGTAATAGGAATGCCGTTGTCCAAATTTATGATGAGTATTTCCCAACTAATAATGTTTGGTAATTGGGTATTAGAAGGGAATCTGAAAAACAAGTTCATTCAATTTTTGAATAACAAACCTGCTGTTATTTTAAGTTCTTTGCTTATTTTGCACTTTATAGGACTTATCTATACCTCAAACTTTGCTGATGCATTTCTGGATATCAAAATTAAAATACCACTATTTGCATTGCCACTCATTATTTCCACCTCTCCGTCTCTTTCCGAAAAAATATTTAATAGTATTCTGAAGCTCTTTATAGCAGCTGTAATTTTTGGAACTATTATAAGCACATTAATTTTATTGGATGTTATCCATCGCCCGATAGTTGACATAAGAGGAATTTCCATTTTTATTTCTCATATACGCTTTGCTTTGTTAATTTGTGTTGCAGTATTTATTTCGGGCTACTTCGTTTATCTTTCTAAAGGCAAATATTACAAGATAATGTGGGCAGTAATTATTTTATGGCTTATTACTTCTTTAATTCTTATGGAATCGCTAACGGGAGTGATAATTCTATCTATCACTTTATTTGTTATGATGATTTATAAAATAAGTACTGCAAAAAAAACTATGCTGAAATATGGAGTTTTGATTTTAATAATGGTTGGTATTTTTTTTGTTTGCTCATCTATTTCAAAAATGATAAATGAAAGAAACATCAATATTGAAACGGTTGATTATAATAAATTGGACAAATATACATCCCACGGAAATTTGTATGCCTACTCCGCAACCACTAAGCTTACAGAAAATGGTCATTTGATATGGATATATTTTTGCGAAAGTGAATTAATTGAATCATGGAATAAAAGAAGCGCATTAAAATATACATCTAAGGATAATAAAGGGAATCCGATGAGTTATACTCTTGTACGTTTTCTGACTTCTAAAGGATTAAGAAAAGATGCAGATGCGGTTGCTTCGTTATCGGATGAAGAAATAAAATCCATTGAACGTGGTGTTCCAAACGTCAATTATCAAAGCATCAGCAATATAAAAGGAAGAATTTATGAAACAATGTGGGAGATTGATTTATATAAAAACACCGGAGATGCCAACGGACACTCTCTTACCCAACGATTCGAATATTGGAAAGTGGCATTAAGCATTATTAAAGAAAATATTTTATTTGGAGTAGGAACGGGAGATGTTCAAAATTCTTTTGATAAAAAATATGTTCAAATGAAATCTAAGCTGGCACCAGAATGGAGATTGCACTCTCATAATCAATATTTGTCTATAGCAGTAGCATTTGGTTTGACAGGACTCGCGTGGTTCCTTATAACGTTATTCTATCCGATGGTAAAACTTAAATTGACTTTTGATTATTTGTACATCACTTTTTTTATTATTTCACTCGTTTCATTTTTTACAGAAGACACGCTCGAAACACAAGCAGGAGTTACCTTTTATGGTTTCCTTAATTCTTTCCTTTTGTTTGCCCGTCAAAAAAGGAAATAAATATTTACACCTCGCTATATAATTTTAGATACGCCTTTGCAGCATTTTCCCACGAGAACTGTTTTGTCCATTCTATTGAACCGGATGCTTTTTCGGATGTAAAGTCATTAATCCCTTTTTCGAAAACTTCAATTATATGATGTGGTTCAAAGTTTTTCCAGTAATAGGCTTCCATTCCGCCTATCTCCGGCAAACTGGTAAGATTGGACAAAAATACTGGTTTGCCCATGCTCATTGCTTCCACCACCGGAAGTCCGAAACCTTCCGTTAATGATGGCAACACAAATGCCTTGCAATTTTTGTATAACCAATATTTATTTTCATCATTAATAATTCCGGGGAGATGCAGTTGCGCTGAAACACCCATATTTTCAGCCGATTTAATCAACCGATGAGCATAATCAGAAGTATTATTTCCTGCAATTATTAAATGCAATTGTTTATTGGCTTGCAGTAATGGCAACAACACATGAAAATTTTTTTTTGGGGAAATGATTCCGATTGAAAAAATAAATTCATCGCACCTCACAAATTCCGGTTGAGTTGCATCATTAACTACTTTTAATGAATTGCCATTTGTTATGACATGAACAGGTTTATCATTTAGTTCAAGGTTTTCACGAACAATCATTTCTGTGAATTTTGAAATTACAGTAATCACAGAAGCTCTGTTGACTCTTTTTTGAAGACTTTTCAATTTCCGTTTTTGCTTTGAACCTTTGTATTTTTCCAGAAAGTTTAAATCGTGAATGGTGAGAATAAGTTTTGTTTTTTTATTGCCCGGTAAATAATGAGAATCCTGTTGTAAACAGTGCCATATGTCATAATCAGCGCTGCTTAATGGAATTAATTTATGAAGCGTAGTATGTTTTACATAATGGAAGTCTTCACCAAAAGTGTTTTTTTGAATGGCTGGCAAATAAAAATCCAATTCCAAATCCGTGGGTTTTAACTTTTGAAATTGTTCACCTAAATGAATACAAAACTGTCCTAAACCGCTATTGGGGTTCTTTAGTTTTTCCATCTCCACTAACACTTTCTTCATTCTGTAAGCTTTTTTAATTTAGAATATTTTAAATAAGTAGCGTGAGCGGAAATTTTACAAATTTTAAAACCATAGTATCCATCAAGAATTCCAAGTTTCAGGAAATAACTTTTAATAAATTTTACTGCCGGACTTACATACAACTTCATCCAGGTTGCCTTGACACCTTTTGCAAACAAAGCATTTGCAGAGATGGTAGAAAATTTTTCAGTTTGCAACTGGTGCCCTTCAATGGAATAATAGCTGTAATGTAAAATATCACCTTTTAAATATCCCGTGTTCTTATTCCCATCTTCCAATTCATATTTATCATGAGGATTAACCCCTCCCCAACTACCTTTTCGGGAATCCCAGAGACGTAATTTTTTATCGGGATACCAGCCGCAATGATGAATCCATTTACCGCAATAATTTGTCAAGCGGTTCATGTAATATGCATCGTGTTGCCAGTTATTTTTTATTTCACGAATAGAATTTTTGAGCACTTCATCTATTGCTTCATCCGCATCAAGAGATAATATATGTGGATATTTTGCCTGTGTGATAGCCCAATTCTTTTGCTCAATGTGTCCATCAAATGTATGCTGAACAAACCGCGCACCCTGAAACAAACAAACCTCCCGGGTTTTATCCGTGGAAAAAGAATCTACCACCACAATATCATCTGCTAAGTCTTTAATTGATTCAAGACAACGGGCAATATTTTTTTCTTCGTTATAGGTAATAATAACTACAGAAATTTCCGGCATTATGAAAAAAATAAAATTAATTTTTCGGTTCACAAAAGTACTAAAATTATCTCCTATATTTGTGAAGACATGTCGGCCGTAAAAACTCTTCTTCATCAATTAAAGCAAGGTGATAAAAAAACACTTGCCCGCGTTATATCCATTGTGGAGAACGAGCTGGATGGCTATGAAGAAATTTTAACTTCTGTTCTTATCAATCAATCTATCCCGGTTATTGGCATTACCGGACCACCGGGTGCAGGAAAAAGCACACTGATAAGTGCCATTATTAAAAAACTTTCTTCGGAAAATAAATCCGTTGGTGTTATTGCTATTGACCCTACTTCTCCTTTTAATTATGGTTCTTTGCTTGGCGACAGACTTCGCATGGCGGAACATTTCACGAACGAAAATGTTTTTATCCGTTCACTCGCTACCCGTGGTTCGTTAGGCGGTTTGTCTGCTAAAACCATTGAAATTGCGGATGTGATGCGCAGCTTTCCGTTCGATTATATTTTTGTAGAAACAGTGGGTGTTGGGCAAAGCGAAGTGGAAGTAGTTGGTTTGGCTGATACTACCGTATTGGTGTTGGTTCCGGAATCGGGAGATGAAGTGCAGGCAATGAAATCGGGGGTTATGGAAATTGCAGATGTGTTTGTGATTAACAAAGCCGACAGAGATGGAGCACATACATTTATAAAAAACATTATTCAACTGGTGCATTCCAAAGAAGCAAGCGATTGGCATATTCCCGTAATCAAGGCTATTGCTACAAAAGGGGAAGGTGTGGACGAAGTGATTGATGCGATAAATAAGCACAACACCATGGGAGTAAATTCGAAACGACCTTACTTACTGGCAGAGAAAGCCTTTCGCTTAATTCAAAACTTGCGCCTGAAAGATGTTTCCAAACAAACACTGCAACAACAACTGGAAACAGAAATGAAGAAAACGGATTTTAATTTGTACCGGTTTGTGAGAGATATAAACAGGAAAGGATTTATTTCCGCCGAAAAAAAGAAAATATACAAAAGCATTTAATTCTGTTGAGTACTTATGCAATTTATGCCTATGCACGAAACGGGAAGTTGCAGGTAAGTGAATTGTGGAATCCTATGGTAAAAGGATAAAAGAGAAATAATTTCATATTAAAAGCCACGTGAAAGGAGTGGCTTTTTTGTTTAGAAGTTGTCAAAAGTTGATTTTTAATAACTCCCAAGGGTATCTATTAATTGTAAAACAATAATATTTACCATTGGGAGAAAAAAGAAACAATGATACGAAAATCGCTTGTACTACTTGATAATCCTTTACTTTAGCATTG
>JANYDQ010000048.1 GCA_025363555.1 Bacteroidota bacterium
GTTATTTACTGTAAAACGTTTATTATTATATAGTTATATGTTTTGAACGAACTCCGGCACTCATTATTTTAGTCCCGCCACTCATTATTTTAGTCCCGTCAACCATTATTTTAGTCCCGCCCCTCATTATTTTAGTCCCGTCAATCATTATTTTAGTCCCGCCACTCATTATTATAGTTGTAAAAATGGATGATTGGATATAATAATTGGCAATAAATTGACAAAAATCAATTATAGGTTTTACTATTATTAAAGAAGGAATAAAACAAAAAGTCCGGCTTCGAATATTTTCGTTGCCGGACTTTATTATATAAGAATAAAATGTAAAAGAAATAAGATAACCCTTTAAAATAGTTGACAAATCAGCGTTTGCGGGGGGGGGGGGGTAATAAATGGCTTTTGTGCACATCGTGCAGCAGGGGGCGTGTTTTGAGGGTTAAGAGGCATTTTGAAAATCATTAGTTGAGTTATTAAATGAATCAGGATACAATAGTAAATAAAATAATTGGAACTACAATAAATTTTAGAATTTAGATTTTGGGATTTGGAATTTTATAGCACCACATTCAAATTCCCAATTCTTCTCACCCCTTTTCCATCATTAAATGTACACCTTATTATATATACATACACCCCCAGCGGAACATAATCGCCATTCAGCATTCCGTCCCAACCTTTTGTTTTGTCGGTGCTTTCAAAAATAAGTTCTCCCCATCGGTTATATACCTGCATGTCCAATTCTTTTATATTAATGCCATAAGCATAAAAAACATCGTTTTTATCATTTCCGTTTGGGGTAATAGTGTTGGGTATATACAGTTCGTCTTCGCCCGGAAGCACGGTAATGGTAAAGTAATCGGTGCTTGCACAGCCGTTTGTATCTGTTCCGGTAACGGTGTAAGTAGTAGTAACCAGGGGCATTGCAATAGGGTTGGGGCAGGTGGTGCAGCTCAGGTCGCTACCGTTTCCTCCTGTCCAGATGTAAGTGTTTCCCCCGGTAACGTGCAGCAGCACCGTTTGTCCCCCTGTTATGGTGGTATCCATATTATGAATAACGATGTTTGGATTCGGGTTTACAAACACAATAGCCGTGTCGGCAGAACTTCCGCACGAAGTGGTTCCGGTTACATAATAAGTAGTGGTAATCAGTGGCGACACTGTTACAGAAGCATTGGTGCTGTTGGTTCCCCCGGTCCAAACATAAGTATCGGCACCCGAAGCGGCAAGTGTAGTGCTTTGCCCAAGGCAGATGGTTTGATTTCCGGTAACCGTAGGCACCGGGAAAGCCGCCACCTGTATGGTTACACTGTCGCTGTCGGTACAAAGTCCGGAACCAACGGATAAATAATAAGTAGTGGTAGTGGCAGGAGAAACCGTAATGGCGGCTGTGGTGGCATTGCTTCCCCCGCTCCATTGATAAGGAGGACCACCGGAACCGGTAATGGTAACAGGTTGTCCGCCACAAATAAAAGTACCCGAAGAAGTAATGCCGGCAGTAGGTTGAGCAACGGCAGTAGCAGTAACCACAGAAGGAGCACCGGCACAGCCAGCAGCAGTGGGAGTGGCGGTGTAAACCACTGTGGCACCACTGGCTATGTTATCCGTAATATTTCCTGTACCGCTGGAACCGTTGTTTCCTGTCCAGGTAAAAGTAGCAGTGCCTACGCAGGAAGTAAGCGGGATGGTAATGGGCGTTCCGGCACAAACAGTAACATTGGTGGCTTGCGCATCGGGGGCAGGGTGTATGGTAATATTTTTTGGGGTTAAACCCAAAACCGTATTTCCGCAAACATCCACAATGGTAGGAGGGGGCACACTCAATGTTTGGTTTATTCCGCAATAAGTAGGGCAACCCGGAATGGTTAAAAGAATGGTATCTGTGCCTGTGCTGCTGCATCCGCCCACCGAATTTCCGTAAACGATATTCCCCACCGCCCACGGGTGAGTAAGCGTATAAGGCGGCACACCGTAATTGGTTATTGCCCGGAGCTTGATGGTACAACTGTCGGAACAGACGGGCGAAGGAAAAACAAACCATTGCCCCTGTGTAGTTTCAATAGTATGCCCAATAAAAAAGCAATGAAATTTCCAGGGGCTAAGCGGGCTGTAATACACATAATTCAAATTACAACCAGGACCCAGGAAAGCCATGCGCGAAAAATGATGAGACAACCAAAACACCTGGGTAATACACTGGGGTGCAAAACAGCAACCCAGGTATTGTTTTAAATCGGCACTGTCCAGGTAAGCATAACCAGCCGAATCGGCACCCACACCCCCGGCTATGTAGATAGGAGTAGTTCCGCAGGTGTCGTTCAAATACATTTTTCCCCAAATCATTTGAATAGGTTGCGAAGCATTTAGCAAATCGGCATAATAACTATCCCAAACAATAAAGTTGGTAATGGTAATGTTTGCAGGCACAGTAACCCTCATACTGTCCGAAGACCAAAAAGGAAACTGGCAGCTTGGCAGCCAGCCAATAGGGTAGGTATAAGGTCCGTTTGCGGGCGGATACCAGGAATAAGGACCAAACACTACCGGGTCTATAGTTACCGGAAAAGCCCGAGAAGCATCGTTTAGCCAGGCGGTTGGAACTTTTATTTGTAAAATGGTGGTATTGTTTTCGAAAACCACATTGTATTTTCCGGCAATAAAATTCATTTTTTTATCATAATAGACCGGGGTTTTTAATTGCGCCTGCACGCGGTGTTCAGCATCCACCACTATGTACTCGTCTATCTCTTCTTCCTTTACCATTGGCACCCCATCCATTTTAAAAGCAACAGGCTTTGGGTTTTTTACAATCGAATAACCTTGAGGCAAATTTATTTCTTCCGAAAAAACAAGTTCCTGGTTCGCAGTCGAAACAGGATGATGAATAATATAATCGGTTTCAATCATATTTTCATTAAAAAGAATTTTTTTGTCAATGGATGGAAAAACATTCCGGGCATACATTCCGTTTTCACCTACCGTATAATCACTCGTATTTATTTCGTGCCCATCCATTTTACAATGATTGTTAAATGAAAATGTTTTTTCATACAGAGAAAGTTCTGTGCTTCCATCCCGGTTCAGGAAGGTAGGGAACTCCTGTCGCCTGGCTTCCCATCCGTTTGCACCGTCCGATAATAAAGCAGACAAAGGTTGAAGTTGTTTGTTTCGGTCGTAATAGTTTATATTCTCCACACCATTTTCAATCACTACCTGTCCATCGTCAGAAACATAAGAGCGGGATTTTAGTGTTCGTTTGCTTATTTCTTCCTTACAATGTTTTTTATCCAACGGAAATTTATCTGGAAAAAAATCTTGATTAGTTGTTTTGGAAGAAGAAGAAGAGATGGGATGAAGAGAAGAATAAAGCCCGGAAAGTTTCGGATTAAATTTTCCGGCTTTTAATTTTATTTCTTCATTTTGAGAAAAACAAAAAAATGAATTCCCAAAAACAAAACCAATAAGCAAAACAAGGAAAGGAGAAGCAACCTTGTTAAGAAAAGAATGTTGTTTAGTAACTAATCTCATGTTTGAAGGGATGTAATGTCAAAAAAAATTTCACCCTTAACCCTTCTTATAAAGAAAGGTTAAGGGTGAAAACTATTTTCTTATTAAAGTGATGAAGCCAGCTAACGAACGGTCGTCTTTGCCTTTTTGAGCAAAATCTACTACATAATAGTAAACCCCGTCAGGGCACTTTCTGCCTTTATTTGTTCCATCCCATGCAAAGAAAGGGTCGGTAGATTCAAATATCGGCAATCCCCAGCGGTCGTAAATTTTAATATGGAATTTTTCAAAATGATCGGTTTGAATTGCCCTGAAGAAATTATTGCCATCAGCACCTCCATCAGGCGAAAACACATTTGGTAATTCAAACAGCATATCATAAGGACAAGGCTCGGGACCAATCTCGTATCTTAACACACGCGCACAAGCTCTGCCCGGCATTGTTATACTTACTGTATAAACACCGGTATCATTTACCACAATGCTTTGCGAGGTTTGCCCGGTGCTCCATAAATAATTGGAACCGGAACTGTCAGCAACCAGCGTAAGCGGTGCAGGACCCAATGGACAAAGCCTGTTCGGAATAGTATCGCCAGTAGGGGTTTGTACATTCACTTTTATAGTATCCTTACTTTTACAACCTCCGATGCCTGTTACCGTAATAATGTAAGTAGTGGTGGCAGGGGGAGATGTGGTAAACAAGTGAGTTGAATTTACGGTGTTTCCTCCGGTAGTCCAGTTATATGTATAGCCCGCTCCGGTAGGTGTACTAAGCGTTACCGGCTGATTGGCACAAACCAAAGTATCGTTGCCCGCATTCACCAGAGGATATGGTTTTATTTGTATGGTTCTGCTTTGCGTAGCTGTTCCGCATCGGTTGGTGGCATGAATAGTTATTTGAAATGAACCGGTGGTTTGTCCCCAGGCATCTGTTTCTGTATTTGTTGAGTTTAACAGCACTCCGTTAGAATTACTGCTATTCCAAATACCTAAGGTTACAACCCCTTGGCCCGGTATAGAATAATGAACAGTATCGCCAAGGCAAATTGTAGGAGGACCGGTAATAGACACATTTGGTGGACCAAGAACAACTATTGTTTTTAATGGCGACCATGGTCCTACGCATCCATTATTTGTTTCCTGCACCGAAAAGGTATATGTACCGGGATTGAAATTAAAAACATAACCGCAATTATCAGTATTTCCACCGTTAGGAGAAGTAAAAGGATTTCCCCCGTTAAAACCACTGATAGACCATAAATAGGTGGAATGGTCCGAATAATTGTAGTACGGTGGAGTTATATATGGGTAAACCTGGTCGCCAAGACAGAAAGTATCTTTAGCCATAAAAGTAGTATAATCCACAGTAGTAAGCGGAGCACCGACAGCGTGTGTTGCTCCTATTGTAACTCTTATCAAACTGCCGAGTGCATCATCCGGATGGCTCGTACTTGTTGCAATTGCCCTCATGTAATTCATCCCTAACGGAATTCCGTATAAAGGCAAACTATCCCTGCATGGCACGTGAATATGCATGATAGTATCATGGAAGGCGGTAACAGAACCTAAAATGCCATTTGCTCCTATTTGGGCAAAGGTCATACTGCTCATTAATTGCGATTCGAAAATATTTCCAAAATTATACTGCGCTCCTGTCCCGGTTGAATCAAAGGTATTCATCCCTACCGGAATATTTGTATTTTGACCCAAAGGCTGAACCGAACAGTCGGTTACACAAAAGTGAAGGTCGGTATTATTATTGGTTTCAATATCGCATTGCCTTATACAGAAAGGTCCCCAGGGAACACCAATAGCTACCGGGTTGCTGGAAACGACTCGAATATAATAGTTACATCCTGGAGTTACAGTTGGAACAATACCCGAAACAGTACCCGGGGTAAAAGGCGGTAGTGAAGGAGAATAAGTATTAGAATTAAACATACTGTTGATTACAGTAGGAGTTGTCGGAAAAACGCCATTTGAATCGGACAGTTGGGCAGTATAAGTGTTGAAAGTATAAACCCCGATTGACCAAAAAGGTATATCTATGGCGCTGCCAATACATACCGCATTAGTATCATAAGTGACGACAGGTTGCAGTGTGGTTATTGTATTAGGGCAAACTATAATTGAAAAACACGCACTTGCTATCCCTGTTATGGCAGGGAGCGGTGTCGTTCGATTTATCCTTATTTTATAACAATTTCCAGCCGGCACACTGTTGGGTAATTGTACAGAAATGACGCCACTGGTTTGAGGATAATAAACATTAAAAATCCAGGCATTTGAACCTGGAAAATTTCCTGAAGAATTTGATAATTGAATGGTGTAAGCACCGTCACATAAGGTGTCGGAAAGGTGCCAGTATATGTAAAGATAGTTTCCCTGGCAAACAGGGTTAGGTATTACACTATCCACTGTGCATGTTACGGGAATACTGGAAGACGAACCGGGAGTGGCTACAATATCCACATCATCAATAGAGAACGATTCATTAGACGGAGGAACCCCGCTGCCATTCACCCATCTGAAACCAAAGCGAACGTTAAATTGATTACCAAAAACCGGGTCAGAAATATTTTCATATTGCCACTTATACTTATTCTTATATTGTGCCTGTCCTGTTTGTATCCAAGCACCACCGTTAATACTGTAATAAACCTCTCCATACGCATTGGAAGACCCCTCGCATAAATAGAAAAATATTAATTGAACGCTATCCATACCCAATGTACAAAGACCGTTGGTAAGGAATGTAAAATTATCTGATACGTTCGTAGCGTCATAATTCGCGTTTGTTATCCCCGAAAAGGAATCGTAAATATGCAGGTATTTACTATGAGGAGCAAAAGTGATGTTGCCGCTATAGGTACTATCTTCGCTTATAGTATTGGAGTATAAGGGAACTCCCGAATAATTATTCGTCACTGTCCACTTATTATTTCCGGTTGCTGCAGCAGGACCACCGCTGTTCATGGTAAAACCATTAGTAAGTTCAAAATCTTCTGTAAACAATTGAAACGATTGTGCACTTAGTGCAAATACATTAAGGATACAGATAACGAGAATGAGTAGTTGTTTTTTCAATCTTAACAGGTTTTAGGTTAGATATTTTAAAAATTCGAAGATAAATGTACTAATAATAATTTGATACCAGCAATTCTTTTTTAACATTTTTTCTAATACTACCATTCAAATTTTGTTGTTTAACCATGAAAGAGCTGGGATACCTTTATAAAAGGGAAAAGCAATTGTAGCAGAAAGCACAACACAAATGCCGGGCGTCAGCTTAGCGTAAGGGGTACTATTATATTATTGAGTAGGTGACCGCGATGTGTTACTCGGAGACCTCGATGTGTTACTAAAAGACCTGGATGTGTTACTTGGTATACTCGATGTGTTACTTAATATACTCAACTTGTTACTCGGTGTCACCTGGCGGTTATTTGCTCTTAATATAGTAAAGTTTTAGTAAAATAATCACTACTAAACGACTAATAAATGACTTATGGGCTAAAGCCCTTATCTGGTGAGGTTTCATTAACCCCAGCCTTAAGGCTGGGGTTACAAAACAGAACTACTTGTATTTAGGGACTTTAGTCCCATTAGTCGGT
>JANYDQ010000075.1 GCA_025363555.1 Bacteroidota bacterium
TCTTTTTTCTATTTGGGTCCAGGCTGCATCAAAGCGGTCAACCGTACTAATTTCGCTCATTAGTTTCATAGTTAACCCTAAGGAAAATGTATGTATTTTTTGTGACATTTGGTTCGATTTGGTTCGCAAATATACGAAAAACTATTCATTTGCAAATCAAACTTGGTTCGATTTGATTCGGAAATATCCGAAGTGTTATTCGCTATTGGAATGTTTGTAGCTCAAACATAGTCAATTTGTGGCTCAAATCTATGTAAATTTGGGCTTTTGTTATAACTAATTTGAGCTCTAATAAGATGAAATTTATAAATAATCCATTGGAAGCGATAGAAGTACTAAAGAAAGAATTCAAAATTCGATATTTAATCAAACCTGAATTTTCTCATAAATTTTAACCATTGCCAACGTATCCAACTTGCAATACTCCAACAAATTTTTCCTTTGTTCTATTCTTTTTTCTTCGGTTAGATTCTTCAAGTCTGAATATATAAGAGATGCACTTCCACCATCCTGTATTTCCAATTCTGCGTAGCTCAATTCAGGAACCATTACTGGCAAAACGTTTTTAATTGAATACGATTCATTAAAATCTGGATGGTAATATTGCTTTTGTCTGAATGGAACCATAAGGTCAACCACTCTTTCAATAACATCGTAAATCTGTTTTTTGTATGCGGGAAAATCTCTGCTTAATTCTTTTAGTCGAGATACTTCAAAAGTTTTATTCCAACAAATTATTGTACCTTGATTTCCAAGCGAAACCAAGAGTTCCTTTATCAGAGACTCTCTTGGGTCATTAACTCCATCACCAAGAAATTCTTTATGTTCAATTTCTGAATCTTTTGACTTCTGAATGTGGAGACTGTATTTGTGTAGGAATCTGCTGATAAGCTCTGCTTTCATTGAATTCAGGGACTGCTGGCATTATGGTCTCAAAGTCAAAATAAAATAATGGGTATTGCAAACCGCTGATAAATTCGCTCAAGTATTCCTTATTTTTATATTCTTCTCGGTCTGATTTTGATTCCTCTGCCTCAACATTTTCCCAGCAATGCTCCGTGAAATCACAGTTGTATGGTTTGAAACAATGGTCTCCAACTTCAACAATAGGTTCAATTTTATCTGCAACAACTTTCTTTAACTCTTGAATTTTTGATTCAATGAATTCCTGCTGCTCCTTAACTTGCTCGTGAATAGATTGCTTCGTGAATAATTCTCGCACATTTATTTCTCCTCTCCGAACATATTGATTATTCAGGTGAACAATAAAAATATCTTCAAGTTGTATTCCTGAGTTTGTTATAACATAGTACTGTAATGCAGCATCCATAATATGTGGCTCTTTAACTTTAGTAGTGCCTTTCACCTCATAAGCATACCACTTATTATTATTTTTGACAAGAATATCAATCGCACACAAAACTCCTTCGTAGTTGAAACACGCTTCATATATGATGTTTACACCTTCTTCAATACACCATAACAGAAAATGCTTTTTGATAGTATATGTTTTGGATAGCTCATCAGATTATTGCGCAAAGATAATTTGTTTTTCTTTGATAATTATAGGTCAGCTTTTCCAGAAAAAAGAAGAGATAATACTTAATTGGAAAATTTCACTTCATTGAACTAATTGTCACTACAGAGCTTTAGGAGTTTTGCCCTAAGAAATAGTAATTGAACTGAGCGTCCTGTATGTTGTTTCCCTTTACTTGTTTTAAAACCATCTTCATTTAATTTCATTGCAATTTTTTCATAACTCATTTTAGCTTGATTCCTCAATAGGCATATAACAGTGGTTGCTCGAATGTTATTTTCATTTTCCAGTGCAATTTGTCTTTTTCTCATTGCACCTTTTATCCTTGCTTCCTGTGTTAGGTTTGCAGGAGTACCAAGCTTTGTACCTCTTTCACGGGCAATAGCCAGACTACTAATAGTTCTTGAAGAGATTATACTTGCTTCATGTTCTGCAATAGCAGCAAGTAAATGAACAGTAAGTCTGTTTGCTTGTGGCATATCAACAGCAATAAAATCCACTCCCGAATCTAAAAGATTTGCAATGAACGCAACATTTCGTGAGAGTCTGTCAAGTTTAGCAATAAGAAGAATTGCATTTTCGTTTTTACAAAGTGTGATTGCTTTTTGAACTTCGACCCTATTTCTTTTTTTAGTTCCTGTTTCCATTATTGCATTTGACCAAGACAAACTTAAAAAACTTGAGACAAATAATTTAAACTCATACAACCCCTTTTTAAAAATGGTGGCGATAAGATATTCAGAGCAATCAACACCCAATAATTTCAATTCTGAATTAACCCAACCAAAGTATATTAATATTTTATCTGAAAGAATTATTAGTATAAGGGAAGCTACAAAACCATTCAAATGTTGGACGATAACTATTGATAATTATAATCAGATAAAGACAGATAATGCTCTAAACATCAAAACGCATTTTGCATTATGTCTTAGGAAAAAAAGCATTAATGGGATTAACGGAGAACCATTGTTTAGCAAGAACGAATTAAACAAGGAATCGAAATTTCACATTATTGAAAATGGTAAAATTGATTTTCCACATGTGAATAATGTAATTCTATGCGTTTATGAATTTGAATCATTTGATAACAAGATATTTGATACTTTAAAAATTGATAGCTTGTTTGATGAAAGCAAACTTAGGCTTATTTATGCGGAAGATTTCACATAAAGATTAAGGACTATTATTAGAAATCAGAAGTCTACTTGCTCATTAATTATTATTTAATTTAGGAGCTTAACCCTGGAGTGAGGAAATTGAGTGAGGAATTCAATAAATAAGAGGCGTAAAATCACATAGGGGATTTCCAGACGTATTGAAAAAACTCACTTTTGAAGGTAATGGGATTCGAATTCAGGATTCATAACCCTGAGGTCAAATAAATAATTTTATTCTTTAATTTTAAAAATGAAAATTCAATTTTGTTCTGATTTACATTTAGAATTTCCAGAAAACAATTCTTTTCTAAAAACAAATCCTATAAAACCAATTGGTGATATTCTACTGTTGGCGGGGGATATAGTATTGTTAAGACATATTGATAAACATAAATATTTCTTTAATTACATATCCGATAATTTTAAAACTACATATTGGATTCCAGGAAATCACGAATATTATTATTTTGATATTGCAACAAAGAGTGGTGTTTTAAATGAAAGGGTAAAGAGTAATGTTTTTTTAGTAAATAATATTTCCATACAAAAAGAGGATGTGAATTTAATTTTCACAACACTTTGGAGTAAAATTTCACCTTCACATGAATGGGATATAGAGCACCAAATGAGCGATTTTCACGTTATTCGTTATAATAAATTTCGTTTCTCTTCCGTTCAATATAATCAATTGCATAATGATTGTTTAGAATTTTTGTTAACAGAAATAAATAATACTTCGTCAAAAAAAACAATCGTTGTTACTCATCACATTCCTACGTTACTTAATTATCCTGAGCAGTATAAAGGGAGTGTTTTGAATGAAGGTTTCGCTGTTGAACTATTTGATGTTATTGAAAAATCCAAAGTTGACTATTGGATATACGGGCATCATCATCAAAATATTCCATCCTTTAAAATTGGAAATACTGAATTGCAAACAAACCAGTTGGGATACGTGAAATATGGAGAAAATAAAGGTTTTAATTTTGATAGAATAATCGAAGTATAAAACCATCCTTAAAAAACATTTCTGAGTTTCTTCCGAATAAATAAAAAAATCTCCCCTAAAAGGAAGATTTTCCGCCACATTTTTCTTCAACTAAAAAGAACAATGTTTTTGATAATTAACATTCTTGCCACACGTTTTGCCACACTTCAAAAAGCAAAATCCCCTAAGTAATTGATACTCAGGGGAAATTTATTTTGCTTCAGAGGTCCCGTGCGGATTTGAACCGCAGTAGGAGCTTTTGCAGAGCTCAGCCTAACCGCTCGGCCACAGGACCCTTTTTGTTTTTAAGAGTCGCAAAGGTAAAAATATTTTTTAAACTATCGCTTATTCTTCTATTTCAATACTCACACTTCCCACCACTCCATTTATTGGCGGATTGAGCTTGGTTACTTTTACTGTTGCTTTATTTATACCCTTTAGCTCTTTCTTTAATCTGTCAATAATACGTTTGCCAACGTGCTCAATCAACTTGGAACGTATTGCCATTTCCGCTTTTACAATATCGCAAATAGCAACATAATCAACCGTTTTACTTAGTTCATCTGTTTTTTCCGCATCCGTAAAATCAGTTTCAATTTTCACATCCACAATATAGTTACCGCCCAGTCTGCCTTCTTCTTCCATACAGCCGTGATAAGCGTACAACTTTATCCCCTCTACTATTACTTTGTTCATTTCAGATTTAGGATTTAGTCCCGTACGCACGGGATAGGATTTCCAAGGCAGCGTTTAATCTTTTTACAATTTCTTCTTTTCCCATCAATGCCAGCATATCATGTATGGATGGACCTGCAGCAACTCCACTTGTCAATACTCTTAACAATTGCAAATCAACTTTAGAAGTTGTTTTTGTTTCGGTATCCACTATTGCCTGGTGAATTGTGGTTGCATCCCAACTTGATAACGAATTAAATTCTTCTATTAATTTAGTAAAAACTGTTTTAGAATTTTCATTCCACTTTTTTGAAATTACTTTTTCATCATAATTTGCTGGCGCAATAAAAAAGTATTTTCCAGCTTCCCAAAACTCACTTACAAAATGTGACTTTTCTTTTACCAACTTACATACTCCCTCTATGTAATCGGGACTCCTGGTTCTTGCCTGTTGATTCCCTTTTAAGTGTTCTTCCAATATCGGTTTAAATAATTCTGCTAATTCGCTATCTGATTTTTTGCGTAGATATTGCTGGTTGAACCATTTTGTTTTTTCAGGGTCGAACTTTGCACCTGATTTATTTACTCTCTCAAATGAAAAAGCTTCTGTCAATTCCTCCAAAGAAAATATCTCCTGCGGTGTTCCCGGATTCCAGCCCAGCATACCTAACATGTTTACAAATGCTTCCGGGAAAAACCCTGTTTCGCGATAACCAACATACGTTTCTTTTGTGTTTTCATCATACCAATTTAATGGAAACATGGGTATTCCCGATTTATCGCGTTTGGAAAGTTTTCCGTTTCCATCCGGTTTTAATATTAATGGAAGATGCGCCAGCAAAGGCATTTTATCTTCCAAGCCTAAATAACGATAAATCAACACATGCGATGGTGCGGATGGCAACCACTCTTCTCCACGCACTGAATGAGATATTTCCATTTCAATATCGTCCACAATATGCGCCAAATGGTAAGTTGGCATACCATCACTTTTCAAAAGAACTTTATCATCCACTTGTGTGGAATTTACAACCACCCATCCTCTTATAATATCATGAAAACGAATTTCTTCATTGCGGGGCACTTTCAACCGCACCACATAAGGCGTTCCGGTATCCATTAGTTTTTTTACTTCATCTTCCGAAAGCGTTAAGGAGTTACGCATGTTTTGCCGGCTCACCGAATTGTATTGCGGAGCAACCACTTTAGCAGCTTCCAATCGTTTACGCATCGCATCCAGTTCTTCCGAAGTATCAAACGCATAATACGCATGTCCGCCATCAATCAGCTGTTGGGCATATCTTGCGTATATTCCTAATTCTTTCCGTTCACTCTGTCGATAAGGTGCATGTGGTCCATCTCCAAAACCTACACCTTCATTGGGCGCTATGCCGCACCATTTTAATGCTTCAATAATATATTCTTCCGCCCCTTTCACATAGCGGGTTTGGTCGGTGTCTTCTATTCGCAAAATAAAATCACCGTGGTGTTTTTTTGCAAATAAATAACTGAACAATGCGGTGCGAACTCCGCCCATGTGCAACCCGCCTGTGGGGCTTGGTGCAAATCTCAATCGTACTCTTTTGTTTTCCATTTTTTATTTTTGTAGGGATGCAAAGTTAAATTAATTTACCGATTTGCCAATGTATCAATATGCAGATGAAAGGGGTCAACGACATTTTAAAGGGAGTAAAAAGGAAAAAGCCTTATTTTTGCCACAAAAATGGCAATGGATAAAGAAGCATTAGGACTGTTTTTCCGGAAGAGTTGTTAGAACATTTTGAAATCGTTTTGGTTCACGAGTTAGGACACTTAGAAGCCAAAGAAGACTTTATAGAAGTAGTATTTGAAGAAAAAAATAACCTGCCCCAAGGATATTCAACCTCAGAGTACGAATCAAAAGGATTTTACAGCAAACAAATACAGGATTTTCCAATACGTGGAAGAGCAGTATTTTTAAAGATAAGGCGTAGGATATGGCGT
>JANYDQ010000089.1 GCA_025363555.1 Bacteroidota bacterium
ATCTACACTTATATCCTCCTCCGTTTTCTTTACAACTGTTTTATTGCCTATGCTGTTCGGTTTGTACTCCACAATTTCTATCGTCATCTTCTTATTTCCCGAAACCGATTTCATATGCCGGTCACAAATATATGAAATTTGCCTGTCAATGGAGGTATAAGTAATTTCCCTTTTTCTCATGGCGATGAAATAATAAATTAATCATGGCACAAAGGTCTTCTTTTTTTTATTTTCCACTATTACACTTTAACCCAAAAAGGTTATATATTTCCTATAATTAACTGTCCAACCTTTTACATAGCAATAATTGGGAATAGTTGAATTTTGACCTCCCCTGCCCCGACCCGCGATTTTTAACTGCCCGCCCAAATAATAAGGATTGGACTTTGATTGGAAATAATTTATTACTTTCGCGATAATTTTTAAAAAAGACGACAATGGGAAATGAAGAACATGGGGATTACAGAGGTGCAAAACGGTTGCTGGAACTGGTGAACCGGTTCGAAGAAATGGTGTTGAAGGGCAATACTTATTATTTTGAATCGGAGGAACTGGAGGATGTGATTGATTATTATTTTGATAAAAACAATGCTAAACAAGCCATGCTCGCTATTGATTTTGCGATAGCGCAGTACCCGTTTGTTACGGTGTTTCATTTGCGCAAGGCGCAGGCGATGGCGGCTTTGAACCAGAGCCAGAAGGCACTGGAGGTGCTTTCGTATGTGGAGAGTATAGAGCCTAATAATTCGGAATTGTTTATGACCAAAGGGGGAATATACAGCCAGATGGGGCTTACGGACCAAGCAATTGAGAATTATAAAAAGGCGGCAGAGTGTTCGGATTCGGTGGATGAAATATATATGGCGATGGCGTTTGAGTTCCAGGGTTCGGGCAAAATAGATGATGCGATTTATTATTTAAAAAAGGTGCTGGAGATAAACCCGGATAGTGAGATGGGGATATATGAGCTGGCGTTTTGTTACGAAATAAACGGGCAGAACGAGGAAGCGGTGAAATATTACATCGAGTTCTTGGAAAAATATCCGTACACCACCACTGCATGGTTTAACCTGGGAGTGGCGTATGCGCGAATGCTGATGTGGGAAAAGGCGATAGAGGCTTATGATTATGCACTGGCAATTGATGATAAGTTTGCTTCGGCTTATTTTAATAAGGCAAATTCGCTGGTGGCGCTGGAAAAACTGGATGAGGCGATAGTGGTGTATAATGAAACGCTGAAGCACGAGGAGCCGGATGCGGTAACATTTTATTACATCGGGGAGTGTTATGAAAAAAAGGAGGAACTGGGCGAGGCGTTGAAATATTATCATAAGGCGTTAAGTTTGAACCCCGCTATGGGCGATGCTTTGCTGGGTATAGCGATATGCCTGGATGCGCAGGAGCAGAAAACCGAGGCGCTGCATTATGCCAAAAGGGCGATAGATGCGGATAAGGAAAATTCGGACTACTGGTATATTTACGGGGAGATACAACAGGATTTGAAGTTTTATGAAGAGGCGGAAGTGTCGTTTAAAAAGGTGATAGAGCTGGACCCGAGCAATTCGGAAATATGGCTGGATTATGCCAATTTGCTGTTTGAACAGGAAAATAAAAACGGTTCGCTGGAGGTGCTTGCCGAGGGAATAAAACATCACCCGCAATGTGCGGAACTGCATTACCGTATTTCTGCCACGCTGATGAGCATTGGTCAAACTCAGGAGGCACTAACTTTTTTGAATTCGGCTTTGAAGCTCAATTATGAAAAGCACGAGGAGTTGTTTGATTACATTCCTACCTTGAGAGGCAATACAACGATTATTGATTTGATACAGTCGTATAAAAAATAGTCTTTATAATTACGCACTGCCCCTGTCATGGGTTCTAAACACTGACAGGGGTTATAACACGAAATAAAAAAAACAAAAAAGTTATGAATTATACCTTACCTTTTATACCCGAACGCCCTGCACAACCGCGCAATAGCGGAATAACGATGATGATGGACAAGGGACTGAGCATTCGGCAGGTGGAAGATTATTTATCTGCCAATAAAGAACTGACCGATGTGGTGAAACTTGGTTTTGGCACTTCGTATTTAACCGTTAACATTGAACAGAAAATAAAACTGTATAAGGAAGCGGGCATGAAAGTGTATTTGGGCGGAACACTGTTTGAAGCATTTATTGTAAGAAATATGTTTGAAGATTACATACGGCTGCTGGATAAACTGAAACTGGATTGTGCCGAAGTTTCGGACGGTTCGATAGTGATGCCGCATGATAAAAAATGTGAATACATTAACACGCTTGCAAAAAATCATACGGTTTTGTCGGAAGTAGGTTCAAAGGAAGCAGGCATTATTATTCACCCAGCCAAATGGGTTTCGATGATGAATTCGGAATTGAGTGCAGGTTCCTGGAAAGTGATAGCAGAGGCCAGAGAGAGCGGAAATGTGGGCATATACAGGGCAAACGGAAATGCGCATACTATTTTGATAAATAAAATACTTGCGAAAGTAAAACGGGATGATATTTTGTGGGAAGCACCACAAAAGGCACAACAGGTATGGTTTATTAAGTTGCTGGGAGCAAATGTAAATTTGGGAAACATTTCTTACGATGATGTGATTCCGTTAGAAACGTTGAGGCTGGGATTAAGGGGAGATACTTTTTTTAGCTATTTGCCTGCGGAGTTAAATAAGAAAAAAATTAAAGGGGAGTAACTACCACCTTCCGAATTGGCTCCTTTGCCAATTTGGCGGTTGATTACCTCTCGCCCCGGAGTTTATATATAAACCTCCAAAGGGGCAAAATAGCCCCTTCGGAGGAGAGACCTGAAACTTAAAACTTGAAACTTGAAACTTTTTTATTATGAAAGAAATAACAGTAACAGAATTAAAACAATTGAAAGATTCGAATGCGGATTTTCAACTGATAGATGTAAGGGAACCTCATGAATTTGAAATTTGCGAAATAGGAGGGGAGCTGATTTCGATGGGAGAGGTGATGGAGAACCTGGATAAAATTTCGAAAACCAAACAAGTGGTGGTTCATTGTAAATCGGGTGGTCGTTCAGGAGCCATTTGCAATGCTTTGGAAGCACGAGGATTTACCAATGTATATAATTTAAAAGGAGGAATACTTGCCTGGGCAAATGAAATAGATTCTTCTGTAACCAAATATTAAACCACTGTTTTTTTATGTTAGAACTTTTCCGTCACCTAATTCACCTTGATTTCGAATGGCTGTTTCAACATTACGGAACGGCTGTTTATTTTATTTTATTTCTTGTTATTTTTATTGAAACAGGATTAGTGATTATGCCTTTTCTTCCGGGCGATTCGCTTTTGTTTACCGCGGGTTTATTTGCCAAGTTAGGTTATTTGAATATGGCTTACCTTGTTTTGCTTTTATTTGTTGCCGCTGTGTTGGGTGATAATGTGAATTACTGGATGGGAAGAAAAATAGGATTGCGATTGATGCATTTAAAAATAAAGGGGAAAGCGCTGGTAAAACAACAATCGTTGGATAAAACGCATTCCTTTTATGAAAGATATGGTACCAAAACCATTATCATGGCTCGGTTTGTACCCATAGTGCGCACGTTTGCGCCCTTTGCCGCAGGTATTGCGGAAATGAAATACAGAAAGTTTTTTTCTTTTGATGTATTGGGCGGAGCCTTATGGATTTTCTCGTTAACCTTTGCAGGATATTTCCTGGGAGAGTTCGACTGGATAAGAACACATATAGAAATGGTGGCGTTGGCAATTATCTTCATTTCTATTCTTCCTATTCTTATAGAAATACTAAAAGCAAAAAGGGTTAAGCAGTAAGAGGTCTGATATAAGGGAGCGTTTTTCTTTACTTTGATTCTTTTTCCTTTGTCATAACTCCATTATCACATCCGCTCCGGAACCTCAATCCCTAATAATTTCATGGAAGTTTTAATGGCAACACCAATAGTTTTGGAAAGGTGTAAACGAAAAGTTTTTAATTCCATATTTTCTTCTTTCAACACAGGAGTATCGTGATAATACTGGCTGAATTCTTTTGCCAAATCATACACATAGTTTGCAATCAAAGCTGGGCTGTATTCATTGGCAGCCTGAAGCAGGGTAGGAGTGAAGCTGAATAATTTAATAATCAATTCTTTTTCTTTTGGTAAAAGATTTATTTTTTCAGAAACCATATCCGACTCGTTATATATGCCCGCTTCTGTTGCTTTGCTAAGCATTGCCTGAACCCGAACATAATTAAACATAATAAAAGGGGCAGTGTTACCATTAAAATCAATAGACTCGGCAGGATTAAAAAGCATTTTCTTTTTTGGGTCCACTTTTAAAAGAAAATATTTCAAGGCACCCATACCGATTGTTTTATATAAATGAGCAGCTTCCTCTTCTGTCAGATTCTCCACTTTTCCGAGTTCCTTAGTAGTGGCAGCAGCAGTGTTAATCATGTCTTCCATTAGGTCGTCAGCATCCACCACTGTTCCTTCCCGAGATTTCATTTTACCTTCCGGCAATTCCACCATTCCGTAGGAGAGGTGGTGTAACCCCTTTGCCCAATGATAACCCAGTTTATTTAAAATTAAAGACAATACTTTAAAATGATAATCCTGTTCGTTCGCAACTGTAAAAATCAATTTATCAAAGTGTTCTTCTTCATAACGCTGAAGGGCAGTTCCCAGGTCCTGGGTCATGTATAAAGAAGTGCCATCGCTTCGCAAAAGTGTTTTCTCATCCAGCCCGTCAGCAGTCAAATCAATAAACACAGAATTGTCTTCCCTGCGTTTCAAAACACCACTTGCCAACCCATTATCAATAATGTTTTTTCCTAACAAATAGGTATTGCTTTCATAATACGTTTTATCAAAATCAACACCCATCATTTTGTAAGAAACCTCAAAACCCTTATATACCCATCCGTTCATCTTCTTCCAAAGTTCGCGAACTTCTTTATCCCCCTGTTCCCATTTCAAAAGCATGTCTTTAATCTCCAGCATCAGCGGAGCATTTTTTTCGGCATCCTCTTCCGAAAACCCTTCTAATTTAAGGTTTAATACTTCAGACTTATAATGTTTATCAAAAAGAACATAATATTTTCCCACCAGGTGGTCGCCTTTTATGCCTGTAGAATCGGGAGTTTCCCCGTTTCCCCATTTCTGCCAGGCAAGCATGCTTTTACAAATATGAATACCTCTATCATTTACAATGTTGGTTTTAATAACTTTATTTCCGGCAGACTTTAATATTTCAGCAACAGAAAACCCCAACAAATTATTTCGGACATGTCCTAGATGTAATGGTTTATTAGTGTTAGGGGAGGAGTACTCTACCATTACGACAGGAGCATTGGCAGGCACTTGGGAATAAATAAGTGATTTGCCTTTAATAGATGCAAAGAAATTGAGCCAATAAGAATCGGCTATTACCAGGTTCAAAAAACCTTTTACAACATTAAATTCTGCTATCTCAACAACATTTGTTTTTAAATAATTTCCAATTTCCGAAGCTGTATCTTCAGGTTTTTTTTTAGAAATCTTTAAAAAATTAAAAACAACCAAGGTGAAATCACCAGAGAAATCGGGATTTGTTTTTTCAAAAGAAATAGTTGAAACCGAAGCTCCATAAAGCCATTGCAGGGCTTCCCTGGTTTTTTCGGCAAGTAGTTGTTCAATCATAATTTAATTTAAACCTCACCCCAGCCCTCTGTGAAAGAGAGGGAAGACTGTGTGTGAAGTACTTTGGATAATTTATTTTATTTATTTTGTGAACATTTAATAAGTAAGCTGACTAACCACCTTTTGCAATATTTCAAAAGTGTTTTCAGCCATTAGATTTTCTTTATCAAGAGTAGGGTTTACTTCACAAATTTCGAAGCAACATACTTTTTCATTTTGCACCAATCGTACACATAAACTTCCGGCTTCTTTTTCTGTGATGCCATTTCTAACAGGAGTTCCTGTTCCTTTTGAAATAGAAGAATCCATGCTATCCACATCAAAAGAAATATAAATTAGGCTGCATTGACTTAAGTGAGACAAGGCTTCACGCGCAATTTTTTCGACAACGTCGCGCGGCGTTCCGGCCGG
>JANYDQ010000283.1 GCA_025363555.1 Bacteroidota bacterium
GCAGCAACCCGAAAACAGCAGCATCCATTCGAAAAAGCGAACCTCAAGTGGTGTTCCCTTTTGCTGAAAATATAGTATCATAAAAGCAAAAAGTATCATCAATAGTGAAACAATGCACGGACCGACAACAGGACCTACCCACGGAACAGGAATTAAAAATAAAATGTCCCAGGTGAGTAATGATTGGGGCCAATTTACTATTACTTTTAAAAATACATAATAAAAAATATCCCAGACAGCAAAGCAATAAAGAAAGAAGGCAAAACGCTGCATTTTGTTTTTTCCAGCCAGGATGCCTGCACCCATAAGCATGAGCAAGGTAGCCAGTTCGCGAAAAAATTCGGTAGTGGCAATGTCGCTCGTGAGTGGTATTAAAGGAAAGTGAAATCCTTCGGGGTAATACAATTTGCGAAGGTAAAAGACGATAGACGATTCCAGGAAGCCCATGGAAATGCTGAAAATGGTAAGCCAGAGTATTGTTTTTGTTAGTGGTTTCATTATTTTTTTACTTGGGCAAAGGATGTTGCCATGACCTTGAAAAATAGTATTAGATAATTACAGTTTGCGAAGATAAACTAAATACGGCAGATTATTTTAAAGTATCCAACTCCATTTATTCACCCTTAGCTTTTCCCGTTTTTAGAAATAATTTAATTGGTTAATTATTTTAACCTGATTATTTTTTTTTGAAAAAATGTTAAAAATAAATTATAGAGGATGAATCTATTTTAAAAATCCTTATCCTTGTGAAATGTTAAATTTGTGGATTTCATTATTTATTACCGTTCGCTGGATTGATGTGGTAGATATTATATTAGTAGCTGCCCTTCTTCATCAATTATATTACCTGGTAAAAGGCACAGTGGCAATCAATATATTAATAGGAATTGTATTGTTTTACCTCTTATGGCTGGTGGTGAAAGCCCTCGACATGCCTTTGTTTGGAAGCATTTTAAGTAAATTTATTGATGTGGGGTTTATAGCTTTGCTTATTGTTTTTCAGCAGGAGTTAAGAAGATTTTTATTGTTTGTCGGGACATCAGAAATTTTCAGAAAAGGGAAATTCAGCAAAAATTTATTCGATTTCAAATGGCAAACAAAAAATGCTGAATTGCTTGATATTAATGCAATAGTTAAAGCGTGTAAGAATATGAGTGAGAGTAAAACAGGGGCAATTATTATTTTTACAAAAAATAACGAATTAAAGTTTTATGCAAACACCGGGGATACCATTGATGCAAAAGTGTCTGTGCGAATGATTGAAAGTATATTTTACAAAAATTCTCCGCTTCATGATGGGGCGGTCATCATTTCAGACAATACAATTATTGCTGCTCGCTGTGTTTTGCCTGTTACAGAACATCCTGATTTTCCTGCTCATTTGGGGATGCGCCACAGGGCAGCAGTAGGAATAACAGAAAATACAGATTCGATAGCGATTGTTGTATCCGAACAAACAGGGGAAATATCTGTTTCGAAAGAAGGGGAATTAAAACACTCCTTAACACCGGAAAGATTGCAGGAAGTGCTGGAAAAAGAATTTAGTTAACAAACCATTATTTCTGTCCGTTCTTCTTTTTAAATTCCTTTATCAATTCATCGTCCGATTTACCAAGATTGCCAATGGCTGCTTTAGCATCTGTGGCATAATTGCTATTGGGGTATTTAGCAATCACTTCTTCATAAATTTCTTTTGCTTTGGCATCATTATTCAGATAATTATCCAACAAAAAGCCCTGTAAATAAAGACTAACATCCACCAGTTTATATTTCGGATATTTATGAGTAATGTTTTGATAATACATTAATGCCTGTGGGTATTGTTTGGTAGCCGTTGTTATCTCACCGGCTTTAAATAAAAAATCGGGAGAAAGGGAATCGTCAGGAAACATTTTTACAAAGTCGTCATACGATTTTACAGCCAAGCCTGCTGTAACGTTATCTAATGTCAGCGACTTATGCATTTCCTCTTCCCATTTTTTAATTTTATCAATGTATTGTTTGCGAATCTCCGGTTGGGTGGTTTCCGGTGAGGAAGGTAAAGTATTGTTTCCGCAGGAGGCTACAAAAAAAAATAATCCACTAATCAGAACTGTTTTTAAGTGTTTCATAAGGTTTATTTATTCGGAAATTTCATTCTATACGCAATTTTAATTTTACCTTTTGAAATGTCATTCAGTCGTCCTTGAAGTAATCTTCTGCGCAATGGACTTATCCTGTCTGTAAATAGTTTTCCTTCAATGTGGTCATACTCATGCTGAATAACGCGGGCAACAAGTCCTGTGAACGTCTCGTCAAAAAAAGTGAAATGCTCATCGTAATAGTGTATTCTTACTTTTGGTTTACGAAAAACGTCTTCGCGAATTTTAGGAATACTTAAACAACCTTCATTGTATTTCCACTCCTCTCCTTCTTCTTCCACAATTTTTGCATTGATAAAAACTTTTTTGAAGTGCTCTAATTGTTTTCTTTCCTCGGGTGAAAATTCATCGTCATCCTCTTCCTCTTCTTCGTCTCTTTCTATAAAAGGTTTAGTTTCGATAACAAAAAGCCGTATTGATTTGCCAATTTGAGGAGCAGCCAAACCCACCCCGGCAGCATTGTGCATGGTATCAAACATGTTTACGATAATATCCTTTAAACCAGGATAATCTTTATTTATTTCATCTCCTGTTTTGCGCAAAACGGAATCACCATAAGCTACTATCGGTAATATCATATTTTTAAAATTCTAAATTAAAAGCTAACTTCTTATTATCAGGTACTTCTTTTTTCCATGAAACTTTGCAAAATAATCACCGCACTTATTTCATCTACCAACTCTTTATTTTGTCTTGCTTTCTTTTTCAAACCACTATCAATCATTGTTTGGAATGCCATTTTTGAAGTAAATCGTTCATCCATCCGTTCCACTTTTATTTTAGGGAACGTTCGTTTGAGATGAATTACAAATGGTTCAATAAAGCGGGCAGATTCAGATGGTTCGTTATTCATTTGCCTGGGCTCGCCAACCACTATACTTTCTACTTCTTCCTTTTCTATATATTTTTTAATGAAATCAATTACATCTTTGGAATGAACTGTAGTTAGCCCGGTAGCGATAATTTGCAAAGTATCTGTAACCGCAATTCCCACTCGCTTGCTTCCGTAATCTATTGCCATTATTCGACCCATTCGGCAAAAGTAATAAAAAAACTTTATCCCTAAATTTGCTCCATTGAAAATAGAAAACCGTAATGACTTAAAAAATTGAATATATTTGTGAACTATAAAAATATAAAATGCAAAACATAATAGAAGCTGCCTGGGAAAACCGCGAATTGCTAAAAGATAGCGCTACACAATCTACCATACGGGAGGTAATTGAATTACTTGATAAAGGTAAACTTCGAGTTGCCGAGCCAAAGGGAAATGACTGGCAGGTGAACGAATGGATAAAAAAAGCAGTGATACTTTATTTCCCGATTCAAAAAATGGAAACCATGGAGGTAGGTATTTTTGAATATTACGATAAGATGAAATTGAAATCCAATTACGAATCGTTGGGGGTTCGGGTGGTTCCAAATGCTGTTGCCCGCTATGGTGCTTATTTAGCCAAAGGGGTGATACTGATGCCGAGCTATGTAAATATTGGTGCGTATGTGGATAGCGGCACAATGGTGGATACATGGGCTACCGTTGGCTCCTGCGCCCAAATTGGAAAGGACGTACATTTAAGCGGTGGTGTGGGCATAGGTGGGGTGCTTGAACCTGTGCAGGCTGCACCTGTAATAATTGAAGATGGTTGTTTTATCGGTTCGAGGTGCATAGTAGTGGAAGGCGTCCATGTGCGAAAAGAAGCAGTGCTTGGGGCTAATGTGGTATTAACCAAATCAACAAAAATAATTGATGTTACCGGTTCAGAACCGAAAGAATATAAAGGTATGGTGCCGCCCCGTTCAGTAGTTATACCCGGGTGTTACACTAAAGCATTTCCGGCAGGGCATTATCAAGTACCCTGTGCCTTGATTATCGGTCAACGAAAAGAAAGCACCGATTTGAAAACTTCTCTTAACAATGCGTTAAGAGAATACGATGTTGCTATTTAGGGCAATGATTCTGCCATAAGGCATCGGGCATAACTCGTAAGGGGGAACTCTCTATTTTTCGAGAAGCCAGTAATCTTCATTTTTGTTTGCAAAATGATATTGTTGTTTTTAATTTATTAGTGCCCCTTTCCTACACCATTACAGACCTTTTTCAAGTCCTTTCACTTTTAATAAGTGCTGAAAAACAAACCGTTATATACCTAAATGCAGGTTTCATGGCATTTTACGTTACTTTCATGTCATTTAAAGTAGGTAGGATGTGGTTTGGTGTTAATATTATGTCATTCCTACTATATATCATCTCATCCTATGTTAATTTCATATCAAATAAAGTACAGTTGATGTCTTTTGGTGTTAATTTATTGTCATTTCGAATAACAATCGTATCATTTAGTGTTAATTTTATATCACATAATGTAGAAATGATGTGGTTGAATGTTAAAATGATGTGATGATGAGTAGCAATCATGTGTTTTCGTGTACATATCATGTCATTTGATGTTAACTTCATATCTTTTAGTGTTAATAAGATGTGATACATACCATAATTGATATGAAACCAACATAAAAATACATCAAACCAACATAAAAAGACATCAAACTTACATTGTTTGTTTATTTTCACTTTTTGGTGGGTCTTTTTCTGGTTCATCACCTCTGTTTTAAAATTATTTTCTTTCAAAAATTTATACATTTCCATTACATGTTCCACTTAACCTCTTCTCAAAAGCATGGGAAGCGATTTTGGTTCCTGCATTTCATTCATATACTTGTTTAATAATTCGATGGTACTTTCCAAATTGTTTGTTGTGTCTGTTTGTTCTAAAAATTTGACGGTACGGGTTATTAAAAAAACCAGGACCTACAAAGCTTATGGCATAGCTATGCTACGCATCTGCACGAATCAGGAGTGGATATAAAATATTTAAAAGATTTGCTGGGTTCAAACCAATATATAAAAACCACAAAGCGATATACCCATGTAAGTAAAAAAGATATAAGTAAAATTTTAGCCCTGTTAAGCGTAGCGTATCTTTGTTGGGCGTAGCGTCCCGCCTTACATTAAAATTATTAATATATTTGTAAAGAATAAAAAAGTCCGGAGGACTTGTTCAATTAAACGTTGCGGGACGCTACGCTTAACGGAGTATTGGTAATGAATAAATTGGTACTTTTGGAAGTTCATATATTAATATGTTATGCGTCATTGTGAGAAGCGTTAGCGCAAACATTAACGGCACGAACTTTTAAGTATGACCAACTCCGCAGACGCGAGCGTGTTTCGATCGTGACAATTATTTGGTGGCGTCCCGCCACCATATTCAGGCGGTTTGAAGGACATATAGAAAAAAAGAGAACAAGAAAGATGAAAGCAAAAAAATGAATAATGTGGCGGGACGCCACAGAATAACCGGAACGAGCGAAACACGCTCGCTCCAGCGGGGGTGTTGGGGCTTAGGGTGAAATTAATACAGTACGTTTTACTTACTTTTTCACTACTAAACGACTAATAAATGACTTATGGGCTAAAGCCCTTATCTGGTGAGGTTTCATTAACCCCAGCCTTAAGGCTGGGGTTACAAAACAGAACTACTTGTATTTAGGGACTTTAGTTCCATTAGTCGGTTTGTAGT
>JANYDQ010000137.1 GCA_025363555.1 Bacteroidota bacterium
TTAGAAGCAATAGCTTATAACCTGTACCGCTCACCAGGATTGGTGAGGGCAAATGCAAGCTAAATCCCAAAAAGGAGGTTAAAAAACCTTCGAATAAAAAAAGAAGCCAAAAAAAAGAAAAGCCCCCTCCAAAAAAGGTAATATTCTTTAGAAAATCTCAAAAAGGTAGAGTGAAATACTAAACTGGACTTTTGCAAAGCTCTCGGGCTACAGCTTCACTGCCCAGGATGGAGTTTTCCTTTTCAACTCCAGGGCAATCCATTCGGGACTGCTGGCAAACCCGGGCGGATATTACACTCCCCCTTTCAGCGGAATGGCATTGCTGGATACAGCCATTGTCAATTTTGATACTGCCATTAATGACGTGCGCGATGGGGTGAGAGGTGCCGAAGGTTGCCAAGATAACTGCCAAGAAACAGTTAATGAAGATGCTGAAAAAGGCATTGATTTACATCAATTTATTATCCATGGACGATCAGACCAATGCGGTGGAAATTATTACCGGGGCTAAAATGATGGTGAATAAACCGATGAGAGTGGACAAGCAAAATTTTAGTGTAAAACAGGGACCCGGAACGGGCTTAATCGCACTTTCTGCCAAAGCCATCAGGGTGGACAGGAAGTATTACAAAGCTTCCTACGAATGGCAATTCAGCATAGACAATGGCAGAACATGGGAAAACCTGCCGGTTACCACCAAAGCCAAAACAATGGCAGTGGGCATGTTGCCCGGCATTGCCACTTTGTTCCGTATGCGCAGCGAATCTACCAAAACTGCTTTGAGCGCATGGTGTACACCTATCGAGATTATCCCGATGTAAAACCAGTAATTTCAAATTGCATATTTCACACCCTTGTACTTCCGGGTATAGTCTCCCCTCTCCCTGCAAGTCCCGATTTTTTTCGGGATTCAAGGAGAGGGTCGGGGCTTACAGTCCCGCTCATGGGGGGTGGGGTAGTACAAAAGATGGGAACGCGGATGACACGGATTAAACAGATAAAACATGATTTTTTTTATCCTTTTAAATCATAAAAATCTGCGTTATCTGCGTTCCATTCTTAAAATCTTTTCGTCATTGAGAGCGCAGCGAAGCAATCTCATAAATAAAAAAATTGAACACGGAGGACACAGATTAAACAGATAAAACATAATTTTTTGTATCCTTTTAAATCATAAAAATCTGCGTTATCTGCGTTCCATTTTTAAGAATTTAGAATATAGAATTTAGGATTTAGAATTTATATCGGGACTTCGTAAAACTCAGCAATAAAACAATAAAACAATTTAACAATAAATAAGATGAAAAAACTAACCTATCAATTATCAAAATTTTTACCCATCGCCAAATTGGTACATCACCTTGTTCAGCGATTGAATGTGCAACCTGTGCAACCTGTGCCGGCTCCGCAAGTAGTTATACAACGCGCCAAGCCGGCAACGATCAGCAACAGTTTTCAGCGCCTGCCCGACTGGCAACTATTAAAGTTTTCTAAACAGGTATTTGAAAACATGTTTCATAATCCTGATTTTGAAGCCGAACACCTTACTGTTTTATACCTCTCGCCAAAATAAAACGCATGATGTATGGCATTTACGAAAAAGAAAGAAACTGGGACATGGCTTCGTATAAGCAAAACTTACCTCGTTAAAATGAAATCGATGTTTGCAGAAAACAAAGAGGAAATGATTATCAATGCCGGTTTCCAGGTGAAGAAATAAAAATGAACTGCTACTGCTTTTTTACTTTATTTTTGCGGATAGGGGTAATGAATAAAACTGTACTTTCGCCTATGCTGATATTTATAGGTTAGGCAATAAGTTAACATTGACCAATGAAAAAGTATTATTTAAAAACTCAACTCCATGCTCTGTTATTCGTTGTGATTTTTATTACTTCCTGCAGCCGATAAGAAAAGTTAACCGTTACAAAACAATAATCTAAATTAAACAAATGACAAAAAAAGAAAACTTTGGAATGTGGATTGGAATTGGCATTTCACTTGGTACAGCATTGGGCGTGGCAACCAAGGACGTTGGAGTTGGAATTGGAATAGGTGTTGCCATTGGTGTTGCAATGGGAACATTAACTTCAAAGAACAAGCCCGATGACAGACCTGCAAACAAAAAATAAAAAGGGCAGGTCCATAATATATTACCATAAGACACCTCTCAACAAAAATAAAACAAGAAAGAAACCTGGATATGGCTTTGTGCTGATATTTATAGGTTAGGCATCAAATTTAACATTGACAAATGAAAAAGTATTACTTAAAAACTCAACTCTATGCTCTGTTATCATTCGTTTTGATTTTTATTACTTCCTGCAACGGACAAGTAAAAATCAACCTACCAAAAAAAAAATTTAGCAACAACCAATGAACAAACAAAATTACCCAAAGCCAAAAACGCATTTACCACTGCCTCTGTAGCTTTTGCTATTCAGGACAAAGAAGGGAATATTTGGTTGGGAACTAATGGCGAAGGATTATTTCGTTATGATGGAAAAACCTTCACAAACCTTACCGAGAAAGATGGGTTGGACAATCATATAATTTACGCTCTGTTACAAGATAAGACAGGTAACATTTGGGTTGGCACAAGGACTGGACTTTGTCGTTATAATGGAAAAATATTTACCCCTATTGCAATCATGGTATCTTATGCCAATAATTTCAATTACAGTAATTCATCTGACAATAATCAATCATCGAAAAATGGCGTGTGGACTATGATGCAAGACAAAAGCGGAACAATTTGGTTTGGAACTGATGATGGTGTTTATTGCTACAACGGCACAAACTTTACTCGTTTTTTAGACAATACTATTAATCAATAACGATAGCTTGCATTTGAAAGCAATATTTTCATTCCTAGAAGACAACAAAGGAAATATGTGGTTTGGCTCTTGTATAGGCGAAGGATTAATTCGCTTTGATGGAAAAACGCTGGAAAGAATTTCACCAAAAGGTTATGCCCGAACTCAAGGACTTGTATTGGATAAAAAAGGGAATATTTGGTTTGCAAGCATTGGTAAAGGAATGTGTCAATATAACGGCAACTCAATAATCACTAATTTTTTTAATGAGAAAAGCACTTATGATTTAATGTATACAATTTTAAAAGACAAAGACGAACATCTTTGGTTTAGCGAATCGTCTAATAATAGGAGTTTGTGTTATTATGACGGAAATGAATTCCACAATTTTATAGAAATACAAAATCTTCCAGACAAAAAAATGTATCCGGTATTAGAAGATAAGTTGGGTCAACGTAATTTTGTAGGGAGTAAAAAGGAAAAAGCCTTATTTTTGCCACAAAAATGGCAATGGATAAAGAAGCGTTAGGATTGTTTTTTCCTCAAGAGTTGTTAGAACATTTTGAAATCGTTTTGGTACACGAGTTAGGACACGTAGA
>JANYDQ010000139.1 GCA_025363555.1 Bacteroidota bacterium
TCTACGTGTCCTAACTCGTGTACCAAAACGATTTCAAAATGTTCTAACAACTCTTGAGGAAAAAACAATCCTAACGCTTCTTTATCCATTGCCATTTTTGTGGCAAAAATAAGGCTTTTTCCTTTTTACTCCCTACAAAATGTCGTTGACCCTATGGTTTTAGTCGGAAAATTTATTTATAGCAAAACCAAGCATCACCAGGATGTTTTCTCTTCAATTATTTTTTAGTCGGTTAATAGTGATTTTCATTATAAGAATTAGCGTTGTAATTATCCTGAGAATAATAATTATTTTGGTGGTGATGATTTCCGAAATATCCATTCAGTGATTTTGCCGGATAAGGAGTTGTATATCCATTACTTTAAACCACATACGCTTGTTGTGAATAATTGTTGCAATTACCGTGCTGTGCAAATGTGGTTAATATAAGTGCCATCATTGCTGCCATTGTTAAAGAAATCTTTTTCATAATTTTTTAGTTTTAATTGTTATGCCACGAAATACAATTGCTATGCCAAACCAATAATTAGAGTTTAGAATTTAGTCCCGCACGTGCGGGATAGAATTTTTTTTATGATAACTTTGTGCGCAAATAAAAATAGTGAAATGAAAAATATTTTAGTAATAGGAGCAGGACGTTCGGCATCATCGCTGATAAAATATGTATTAGATAATTCTGCAACAGAAAACTGGAAAGTTACGGTGGGAGATGTTTCACTTGAATTAGCAAAACAAAAAATAGGCAATCATCCAAACGGACGAGCACTGCTTTTTGACATTACCAACGACCAGCAGCGCCACGAAGAAATAAAACATTCCGATATTGTAATCTCCATGCTCCCCCCTTTTTTGCATTTAGACGTGGCGAAAGATTGTGTCCGCTTAAAAAAACATTTGGTAACTGCATCCTTTGTTTCAAAAGAAATGCAGGAATTAAATGAAGAAGCAAAACGTTCTGGAATCATTTTAATGAATGAAATCGGCTTAGACCCCGGCATTGATCATGCATCTGCCATGCAGGTAATTGATAAAATTCAGGCAGAAGGCGGTGAATTAATTTCTTTCAAATCCTATTGCGGAGGTCTCGTGGCTCCCGAAAGCAATGACAATCCCTGGGGATACAAATTTTCGTGGAACCCGCGAAATGTAATTTTAGCAGGACAGGGAACGGCACAGTATATTGAAAACGGAGAATACAAATACATTCCTTACAACCGTTTGTTTACTCAAACCACTGCGGTTGAAATGAAAGGCTATGGAAAATTTGATGGCTATGCAAATCGCGACTCTTTGTCCTACCGAAAATCCTACGGCATAGAAAACATTGCCACCATGCTCCGCGGCACTCTTCGTATGCAGGGCTATTGCAATGCATGGAATGTGTTTGTAAAACTTGGCATCACAGACGATACCTACAAAATAGAAGCATCCGATAAATTAACATACTCCGAATTCCTCGAAGCCTATTTGCCCCATACAAAATACTCCGTCAAAGAAAAACTAATTTCTTTTATGGGCAGTGAAATGGACGATGACTCATTAACCAAAATTGAATGGACAGGAATATTAAGTGATGAAAAAATAAAACTTATTAATGCCACACCTGCCCAGATTCTGCAGGACTTATTAGAAAGAAAATGGAAACTTCAGGAAAACGATAAAGATATGATAGTGATGCAGCACCAGTTTCAATACAGAAATAAAAATGCCGAAATCAAAAACATCATTTCCTCTCTTATTGTAAAAGGCGAAGACCAGACTTATACCGCCATGGCAAAAACGGTTGGATTACCATTAGCCATCGCCACCAAATTAATAGTACAGGGAAAAATTTCCGAACGTGGAGTCTTAATTCCAATAACCAAAGAAATATACCAACCACTCCTTGCCGAATTAGAAACCTTCGGAGTAAAGTTTGAAGAACAACATTTATAAAAAATTTACTCTCTTACCGGAGGCTTGTCCTTTAGCTTATTCAGCAATTCCATTTTAAATTGTTCTTCTGCTTCATATAACCTCGCTACTTTTTTAACCGATAAAACAGTTTTAAACTTAGCATGATATTCCTTTTGAATGTCCAGTTCTTTCTGGCGACAAATCATATCATTATCAATAGCCATTTCCACTTCTTTATCCGAAAGTTCATCAAACTTTTGTTTTGCATCTCTAAAATCTTCCCTTCTTTTTTTACGAATATCTTGTAGTTTAGTATTGTATTGATTATACACGGGCCAAAATTTCTCTGCCTCTTCGGGAGTTAAGTCTAATTTTTTTGTAATGAAACCAATTTTCATTGTTTCAATATTTTCTCTTCTCTCCATTTGCCGTTCTCCTCTTTTTTCTTTATTGGGTGGTGGTGGTCCGTCTTTCTGTGCTAGCGTAATCGTTGACAATAATAACAAGGTTGCTAAACTGGTTACCGCGTTAAATAAATGTTTCGTTTTCATAGTTTTTATTTTTTAAAGTTTGTTATTCAGATTAGTTTCATCAATATTATTATCAATCAAATAGTTTTGGATATTTACATCATCAGGCGACTGATTTTCTTTTTCATTCGCATGGTTTGTGTTCAAAGATTCAATTAAAGTCCCTTCATCAATATTATAAAGTTGTTCTTCCGTTGTCATCTCTTCTGCAATTTCAGTTTTAGGAATATCAGCATTTTTATTCATGAAATTGATTCCTGTAACAGCAATAAAAACAACAGTAAGAAAAGGAACGGCAAACCTTGGTTTGATAAGTAATACCAACCACTCTAAAATTGATGTTGTTTGTTTTATATTAATTACCCGTTGCTGAATGATAGTTGGCAGTTCTTCAAAATAATCTTTAGGAACTTCGAAAGGATTATATTTAGGAATGTTAGAAAGTACAGGAGCTTCGTTTTTTATTTCCTCGTACTCATCAATTTCATTTTGAAGTTTGGAAGTGAAATTTTCAAAATAATCTTCATTTGCTTTAAAAGGATTAGTATTCTTCACTTTAAATAAGTGAGTTGTTTGTCCTGTTAAATCTTCGTCCTGGTTTTCTATATTGGTAATAGTGCTCATTTTCTTTCTTTGATTTTTATTATCACAAAAGGTTTAATGTGTGGTTAAATATTTTTCAATTTTCTTCACCGCAAGGTGATACGATGCTTTTAACGCACCCACCGATGTTTCCAATATCGCACTCATCTCTTCATATTTAACAGCATCAAAATATTTCATATTAAAAACAATGCGTTGTTTTTCAGGCAAAGTCAGGATGGCTTTTTGCAGTTTGGCTTGTATTTCATCGCCCTTAAAATAACTATCGCTTTGCAGATTGCTCTCAAGAAATGAAGAAACATCATCGAAGGGAATGCTTGCTCTTTTTTTCTTTTGATTTAAAAAATTGATGGATTCGTTCGTAGTAATTCTAAACAGCCAGGTAAACAACTTTGATTCGCCTTTAAAGTTGTGAAGATTTTTCCAGACTTTTATAAAAACATTTTGCAACACATCATCCGTGTCATCGTGGTCAATAAGTATTTTGCGGATATGCCAGTAGAGTCTTTTTTGGTATTGGCGCACCAATAAATTAAACGCATAGTGTTGCGTTTCCGGATTTTTAAATTGTTCTAAAAGTTCCTGGTCGGTTAATTCCATTCAATAAAATTTTATTCTTAAACAGAAAAACAAAAAAAACAGAGTATGTTAGACATTTTATAGATTGAAGTTGTTTAAAGTTGACGTAATAAAATAACGGTAAAGGCTAATAAATGTAGTGCTTTCCAGTGAATTTTATTTGTTTCAAAACGCACCAAAAGAGCTTTAAAGGCGTCCAGCCAAGCATTGGTTCGTTCTATTCCAAACCTACATTTATATAGTAATTCGTCAAATAAATAATCTTCACTATTTCCATTTCTTTTATTAATAGAAATATTTCCCATAATATCATTACTCTGACAATACCTTCTAAATTCCATAGTATCAAAGCCGGCATCTGCATTTAGAAACAATCCATCCACAGCAATATTAGAAGAGCGTAATGATTGAATCATCTGCTCTACATTTTCTC
>JANYDQ010000214.1 GCA_025363555.1 Bacteroidota bacterium
AGTACAGGCGTGGTCGGCGAGCAGTCTACCCGCAAATTATTATTCGTGATCGCATCTACATACAAAATGACTACTCCTTTACACAGTTTAGTACAAGGCAGTTCAGGCAGCGGTAAATCACATCTGATAAATTCCATCGGGCAATGTTTTCCGCCCGAAGATGTTATCAGCATGACACGAGTAACAAGCAAATCATTTTACCATTACAATAAAGATGAGTTGGTAGATAAGCTGATACTGATACAAGACTATGATGGTTTGGATGAAGATGCACAATATGCATTCAGGGAGCTGCAATCCGCAGGTAATATCAGTTCATCCACTACCTATAAAGATAAGTTTGGCAACTTGGTATCTGCTGTTAAAGTAGTACGAAGCCATTTCGCCAGTTTACTCGCCACGACCAAAGCCGAAGTATATTACGATAACATGAGCCGTAGCGTGATACTTGGCGTAGATGAATGCGATAGCCAAACGATAAACATCATTAACTACCAAAACAAAAAACTATCCGGGCAGATAGACGGCAAAGAAGAACAAAAAACAAGGGTGTTTTTACAAAACTGTATGCGCTGCATACAACCGATGGAAGTTGTCAATAAATATGCAGACAGAATTAAATTACCGATAGAAGCAAAAATGCTGCGCCGTTTAAACAGCCATTACCAAAGTTTTGTGAAGCAGATTACTATACTGCATCAATACCAAAGGCAAAGAGATGAGCAAGGCAGATTGATAGCAGAACCCGAAGATTTACAAATAGCCTGCGATATATTATTTGATGCGATTATGATAAAGGTAGATGACCTTGATACATCCCTGCGCCAATTTTTTGACAGGATGAAAGCCTTTATAAAGATTAAAAGCAATGGTCTGGCGGACACCGCCTTTACACAACGAGAATTACGACTTACATTAAATATAAGCAAAACACAATGCTTCAGGTATATGGAAGATTTGGAGTTGTTAGAATACATACAAAAGACAGGTGGCTATTCCAATAAAGGGTATAAATATAAAATAGTGTACTGGGATGATATGGATAAAATAAAAGACAAAGTAAAAACAGAATTAAATAAGCAATTAGCCTTGCTGCCTCATGCCGCTTAAACAGTTTGACATCATTGCACCTGATATTGGCAGTGGTTCTTAGCGGTTTATTCAACATGGAACACTACACACCACGCTAACAAAAGAAAACAGGCTGTTGGTTCATTGGTTCAGCAGTACGCATTTAAAGAGAACAAAAGCATCCTAACAAAAAAAGAAAAATAAACACGCATAAAAAAAATGATAAAACTCCCTTTGCATAACACCCACTTTGAGATACTCTATAAAGAATTTAAACTCTTTATAGAAGCCAAAGGATACAGCAGAGGAAAAAGAGCGCCCTATCCTTTTTATGTGCGTGAGTTCTTATTCTTTATGGAGCAACACGGTATCGGTAAAATACAGGATGTTATTGCAACCGATATAATTTCCTATCACGAATATTTGCAGCAACGCCCCAACCAAAATACCGACGGAGCTTTAAGTGATTCTTATATCAAAGGGCATTTGTTCGGCTTGCGTTTGTTCTTTGATTATTTATTAGATACCGAACAAATCAATGCTTCCCCTGCACGTTTACCAAAATTCCAAATCAGCCAGTATAAACAACGCAACATACTTAGCTTAGAAGAAATCAAGCAACTTTATTCCGTTTGTGAAACAAGCCAAGATAAAGCCCTGTTAAGTATCGGTTATGGTTGCGGCCTGCGCAGAACCGAGATACAAAACTTAGATACCCATGATGTATTAATTCATAAAGGTATCCTGATAGTAAGAGATGGCAAGTTTAGCAAGAGCCGAACCATTCCTTTATCCGATACTGTTATCAAAGACCTGAAAGAATATTTGATTTATGAGCGCAGCCGTTATTTTGAGAACAACCTCAAAGGCACACATTCTTTTTTTGTCAATAAGCAGGGCAACCGTATGATGGGACAAAAATTAAATCAGCGTTTAAAAGAATTAATAAACCTGACTAATAACCAAGCCCTTATCCGCAAAGACATAACCTTGCATTGTTTACGCCACAGCATTGCTACCCACCTGCTTGATAAAGGAGCGAATATCGAGTTCGTACAACAATTGCTTGGGCATTCTGAAATTGATACAGCGCATTTATATTCCAAGCGCAGAAAACAAAAGCTATCTATCAAACAAGCATTATCGTAAAAGAAATAAGA
>JANYDQ010000253.1 GCA_025363555.1 Bacteroidota bacterium
GCATCAGCAATGAATTTTAAACGAATGATGAACCTTTGGAAAGAAGGGAAAGTTTCCTTGGCTCAATTATTTCCTGAGTTAATGAATCTGTTTTTTCAATTAACCAATTTGAAAACTACTTTTTGAGGGAGGACTAATTAACATCCAAAAGTTGATAATTTATCTTTTTTCCTTCTTTCATAAGTCCTAATTCTATTGAAATTTGTTTAACCAACTCCAACACTCGATGCCCTATGTCTTTTTGAAATTTGAAAAGAAGGAAAAGCCGGATGAAGAACATAAATTGAAGTTGGCAGGTGAGCCGGCAGAAGTGATAAATATGGATTAAAAATCCATTACTCTTAGGACAAGATTGCAAATCTCGTCCAGCGGGCTAAGAATAAGAAAATGAACCCTCAATTCCTGTCATTCCGAAGTTTGCAAATCTCGACCAGCAAGGGTTGCACAGAGAAAGGAATAAGGAATATTAATTGTGGCGGGACACCACCAAATAATAGACACGAGTTAAACAAACTCACGCCTGCGGGTCCTTTGTGCATTGCACAAAGGACTTTAAATTTTTTTACTTAATAATAATAAGTTTATCTGTTTTTACTTTCGTATTGTTTATCAATACATCGTATAGATAAATACCTGCGTCTAATTCAGAGGCATTGATGGACGTACTTGTATTGGTGCTATTGAAATTTAATTTACGAATTAGCTTACCAGTAATATCATAAATAGATATAATCTCTGCATCATTACCCTCCAAATGATATTCAAAAGCAAAATTACCGTTGTTTGGGTTTGGATATAATTTTACATTATAATTAGTTTGAGTTTTTTCCGGTATCCCCACACTACCACAATCTACCACACTTACATCATCTATGTAATAATAAGATTCATTATAACCACCATTAATATAAACTGTATGGGTTGTTGCAGGTAAATGAAAATTTCCTATGGTCATAAATTTTTCACCTCCATTTGCAATAAAACTACCTGAAACTAACATCCAATTTAATGTATCGCTTAGCATATTACTAAGGGGGTTTTCTATTTGAGGTGTTACATAATTAATCGCGTGAAGGTAAGTGGCATCTAACAAACTATCGACTGAAAAGTAAGCACCCATATTACTTATTGCTTCACCATAAGGGTTAGCCAACGAAACATAGTATTCTGCACAATAGGTATGGTTAGTAATTAAAGTGTCTAATAATGGTACTTCTAAATATTCTATGGCGTTTAAAGTGTCATTATAAGGAATAATGCCAGCATACCCAATACCAGTTCTAGCATACTGGTAACCATTAATATTTTGAGGAATACCTTGACTTGTTATGCTTGCACCACAGGTGTCAAACAAGTCTGAAGTACAACTATTAATTACATTTCCGTGCCAAGTTGAAGGTTGAAACCAAGGTGGTGCATAATAAATACGACTTTCAACAACAGGGCATTGTGTTATAGTTTCAAAGCTTGGATTAGGAACTAAATTTTGTGAATAAATATTAGACACAAGAAAAAATAAAATAAAAGACAGAAAGCAGTTTAACTTTTTCATCACATTAAAGGCTTTAAAAAAATCCACAGTCGCGAGTGTATTTCGCTCGTTCCCATTATTCTGTGGTGTCCCACCACAACACAAAGCTCTTCTCATTTATAATTACAAATGTATTAAAAATAACAGTTTATCAGCTAAATAATCACCATTTAAAATTAGGAGGAACTGTTATGCTTTTTGTATTTGCTTTGTTATTAGGAGCTGGAATTATATAGGTTTATTTTCCATTTATCTTCCCAATAAAAAAACTTTTCTTTTTCCCATTCATCAGTTTAGTATTTCCAAAATTCATTTCCGGGCTGTCAAATCCCCCTGTCAGGTAAATATTTCCTTCCTTACCAATAGAAACCCCATTACACCATTCACTGTCTCTTCCCTTTGCATTCTCTGCCCACAAAGCATTTCCATCCGTATCATATTTGGCAATAAACATATCAGTATAACTTTTTCCTCCCGAATTAGTTTGAGTGCATTTTCCAAATATCGCTTTCGGACTTGCAAACCATCCTGCAATATAAACGTTGCCCGATAAATCTGTGGCAATGGCATTTCCCCTGTCATCCGCTATTCCTCCCACACTTTTTGCCCAAAGAGTTTTTCCATCCGTATTATATTTAGCAATATAAATATCATTCGTTCCCTGGTTTTCCAACGTTGTTGTTTCCAGTGTCATACTTGTACTTTCAAATCTGCCTGTAATAAACACATTATCATTTTTATCTGTAGCTATTGCACTTCCTTCCTCATCATCACTCCCTCCAACCATTTCTGCCCATTGCAGTTTTCCCGGTTCGGAATATTTGGCAATAAATATTTTTTCATACTTCCGTTTTTCAGGTGGCAAAACCGCTACCATCCTTTTTAATTCATCCTTTGTCACTTTCTTTCCCACAGTATCTTGCATTTCTCCTTTTTCGGCCATCAACATATATACTGTTTTTGAAAACCGGATAGAATCTTCTTTTTTACTGTCAATAGCCGAATTGGAAATAGTTATACTGTCAAAATGTAATTCATTGCTGTATGTCCCGCCCGCCACATATACATTATTATGCGAATCCGTGGCTATTCCATACCCGTAATCGTAAGCTCTTCCATATCCATTAATGTTTTTTGCCCACGAAAGTTTACCGTCACTATTGTATTTCAAAATAAAAATGTCAGACGAACTTCCTGACTGGTCATTTTTATTAATCAATGTATCTCCTTTTTGCAGAATAATTTTTGGGCTGATAAAACTCCCGGTTATATATACATTGCCGTCCTTATCCACCGAAACACAATTTGCCTTATCATCATTAGCTCCTCCAATTGCCTTCGCCCAAATCTCTTCTCCTTTACCATTATATTTAGCAATAAATACATCATTCGTTCCTGCTTCCCCCACATTATATAAAGTATCTTTTCCAAAACCAATTTTAGCACTTGTAAATCCTCCGGTTATATAAACATTACCTGCTTTGTCCGAAGCAATACTTTTACCAATATCATCCCCGCTTCCTCCCATGCTTTTTGCCCAAACCACTTCACCTGAATTAGTATAACAAGCTAAAAATATGTCTGCGTTTTCGTAATCACCATCTTCATTTGCTAAAACAATAGAACCGAAAGAGATAACTTTACTATTAAATTGACCTACGCAATAAATCAAATTAGCATCTGTAACGGTTATTGCATTTCCAAAACCGTTCGGTTCAGTTGCCGTTCCGTTACCTTTAGCCCAAGCCCAGTTCGGAAATTGAGCAAATGAAAGGGTATTAATTAACAGAAATAATAAAAGAAAATAATATCGTTTCAAGTTTCTCGCTTTAATTTAAAACAAATATAACTTTTAGATTGGGTTTAAATTTAATTATTAAAATAAAAATAATTTTGGCAGGTAGTTTACCACTTTGCCCGCTGGCTGAGATTTGCAATCTCCGCCAATGAGTTCGGGATTTCTAACCTTGCAGGAGCCAGTGTATTTCACTCGTTCCGATTATTCTGTGGTGACCCACCACAACACATAGCATTTCTAATTTGTAATTACCAAATGTATTAAAAATAACAGTTTAGCTACTATTTTAATTCGTGAATACAGGGATATGTTTTATTTTTTTGCGGTGGCGGAACGCCACCAAATAATAGACACGAGTTAAACAAACTCGCGCCTGCGGGTGACCTCACCCCCTCGCCCTCTCCGAAGGGGGTAAGAAGTGAGATTGAGAGAAAAAAACATTTAGTACTTCAGGAAGCGGCTCCCCTCCCCTTTCTTCAAGGGGAGGGGTCGGGGGTGAGGTCTTAAACAAGTTCCCGCTGGTTGGGATTTGTAATCCCAACGTTAAAATTAATAAATATTGGATTACAAATCCTTTGCTCATTGGGCGAGATTGCAAATCCTCGACCAGCAGGGTAATGCTGTTACTAATAAAACTATTGGATTTGGTGCAACCTGCATAAGATTAATTTTTAAATAAAAAATCCCGCTCTAAAAAGGCGGGATTTATTTTGAATTAGCTTTTTAAATTTTTCTATGCTACTTCGTATTCTACTTTATTTATATTTTTCATTTTCTTGGAAGCGTTGAGAACTTCAATGCCGACAATAGAACCTTCGTTATCATAATCTAATATGATGCCCGATTTTTCTTCGTCACTTTCGGTAATTTTATTATCGCTGAATTGAATGTAGAGTATGTCTACTTCTTTATCATATTTAACTTTCATATTTTTTAATTTTAGAAGTTTTGTAAACTGTGATTATTAATTTAGGGTCTTTGTTTTCGTTGACAAAGATACGGATTAAATAATTATCAACGATTGACTGATAAATTTTAATGCCGTCTTCTTCTTTAGTTTGTGAGGGGTTTTCCAGTATTTGTTCTACAATGGTTTTGGAAATTCCTCTTAATTCCATTTGCTCTAATGCGTGTTTTGAAAAAACAAAATTCATTTTATGTGTTTGGTTTGAGGGGCAAATATAGATTTTATTATTCTCTTTCTGGATTTATCTTTCCTTGTTTTTGTTCCTTATCAGTTAGTTTAATAGTGATTCTGTTTCTTGTTAAGGCTTTGTTAAAATATTTATTCATCCAAACTACTTCTGTGCGCGCGTGACTGTTACCTTTAGAATCTTTTGTTGATGTTTCAATAGTTTTTTTGCTCCACCCTTTTTTTTCAGAAAGTAGTGTGTTGTATAAATCATTATCATAGCCGTTAATAAATATCATACATTTTGCGTTATTCGCAATCTTTAAAAGTTCAGAATGGAACTCTTCATTATTTGTTGTGTCGTGGCTATTTCCCGCTGGTTGTGATTTGTAATCCCAACGTTAGAAATTAATAAATATTGGATTACAAATCCTTTGCTCATTGGGCGAGATTGCAAATCTCGACCAGCTGGGAGAAGCGAGGAATCTCTTTAATTATAAAAGAGAGGAATCACTTTTCGGCTTTTCCACTTTTTAATCAGTTTTTTGCCTTCCCGATAATTAGTCCTCCCTCAAAAACAATGAACCCATTGATATTATTAACA
>JANYDQ010000279.1 GCA_025363555.1 Bacteroidota bacterium
GGGAACAACTGCCAAGCGCATTGCACAATTCAACGGCACAAACTGGCAAGAAGTGGGAGGAGGCACCAACCGCACCGTAAGAGCATTGTATTGCAAGGATAGCAACCTATATGTAGCAGGTACTTTTACACATGCAGGTACAATGCAGGCAAGTTTAATAGCGCAATGGGGATATGGGTTGAATGTTGGGGTGGGAGAGTTAGGAGTTAGGAGTGATGAGTTAGGAGTTTACCCTAATCCGGCAACAAATAAAATAACTGTAGAAACTAAACAGGTAGCGAAAGCAAGCATAACGATTAATAATGTATTAGGGGAAAAGGTTTTTGCAACCAACATTACAAACATCAAAACAGAAATAGATATAAGCACTTACCCAAAAGGTGTTTATTTTGTTCGGGTATTAACTGAAAAAGGGATACTTAACAGAAAAATTATACTACAATAAATGCAGGCAGCAGGGCTTGAGGTGAAAGTAAATGGTGTTCGTGTAAAACCTCCTTTTGAATCAAAATGCAAAAAAGGGTTTTCAGGTATTGCATTTCTGATTATGAAAAAAGTTCATTTAGCGTCATACGATTTTCAAGTATCGTATGACAAAGGTGTAACTTGGGTTCCGCTACCGGGCAGCAGACTTACCAAATCTTCGTTGGGAGGGCTAACCTTAGGTGCTCAACTTATGTTTCGTGCACGTGCAAATGTAGGTGATGTTGCTGGTGAGTGGTTTCCGTCTGACCTTATTGTTACATAAGGTGTGATGGCAATGGCAAACAAAAAAAGTCCCGCGAAGTTCGCGGGACTTTTTTTGTTTATATCTGTTGTTAGGCGGCGATTAACGAGTGGGTAGTTATCAATTGTTAGTTATCAGTTACCAGCTTAATAATTCTCACGAACTAACAACCAACAAACAATAATAAAACTTGCCAATTCAAATATTAAAACCCTCTTTTGCATTTTACTGCAAAAAAGGGTTTATCTTTATACCATGAAAAAAGCACTAATTATCATTTTTTTCCCTTTTCAATTATATTGCCAACAATGGTATTCAATGGGAAATTTAGATACTGTGGGAAATGTTAATGGTAACAAAGGAGTTGAAAAAATTACCTTTATCAATAATTCTTTAATAGTTACAGGTGCATTTAAATATGATGGCAGCACTACAATTAATAGTATTGCTCATTGGGGAGGTACAGTATGGCAACCATTTGGTTCTGGCATTTGGGCACCTACAGTAGATAGTATAGGTGGTGGGTGGTGTTTGGCTGAATTTAACAATGACTTATATTGCGGTGGAGCATTGAATAGGGCAGGTGGCAATGCATCCAACTTATCATCGCATTATTGCGGATACATTACAAAATGGGACAATATAGATTGGTATCCGATTGATGGACTTTATCCACCATACTCTGGATTTAACTGTACAACATTTGCCTTAAAAACCTACCACAATAAACTATTTGCTGGAGGGTGTTTTGATATTTCTATGGATTTATTTGGAAATCACAACACAATGGGGGTTGCCCAATGGAATGATACAACGTTTTCTCCTTTGGGTTTGGGTGTAATGGCAGGTGATTTTCCACCTCATTTTGATTATATTGTAGTTGATTTAACAGTTTTTCAAAACAAACTAATTGTGGGGGGAGAATTTACTTCTATTGATAGCAGCCCTTATGGCACATACAGCGGTATTGCTGCTTGGAACGACACCGCTTGGAGCGCATTAGGCAATGGGTTTAACAATACGGTAATGTCACTAACAGTATTCAATAATGAATTATATGCTGGGGGTGCGTTTACCACCTCGCGAGATGGGTTAACTCCACTTAACCACATAGCCAAATGGAATGGCACTAACTGGCAGCAGGTAGGAGATGGTTTAAATGATACGGTAAGGGCATTGTGTGTAGATAGCATAAATAATACACTTTATGCAGGTGGGGCATTTACGCAGACGGGGTCAGGCGCATCGGCAAGGCACATTGCAATGCTTAATGGCAGTAACTGGCAAGAAGTAGGAGGCGGAACAAATAATGATGTTTTTGCACTCTTTTATAATGATAGTAGCATATATGTAGGGGGAGATTTTACAAGGGCAGGCAGCATACAAGCCAGCTTAATAGCACGATGGAGTCCGGCACTGACGGTGGGGATAAGTCAATTGTCTGTAGAGAATGAAGAATTAAGAATTTATCCTAATCCGGCAAGCAAAGAAATCATAATTGATGTTTCGGCAGGCTCAACAACAAATGGAGAATTGATAATAAAAGACGTAAGAATTATTGATGTACTTGGGCAATGCGTTCTGCACCAACAACCAACAGCCAACAACCAACAACTAACTGTTGATGTAAGTGGGTTGGGTAGCGGGGTGTATGTGGTGGAGACAAGGACAGAAAAAGGAGTAATAAGAAAAAAAATCATCAAACAATGAACGACATCCTTCGTTCTGAATTTAATACTTACGACTCCATACCCTTTGCCGATGATAGCGTAATTGCCGACATCAGTGGATTTATTCACAGAGGGAGCGGCATCAATCGTGATGATTTTATGGCATATTATTATTCCGACAAAGGCGAATGGGCAAAAGCCGACTCCATCAGGGATTACGACAATGGAATATACGAAAAACAAAACCAGGCAAAACTGATAGATGTTTATAAACAATTGAAACAAAGCGGAAAAAATATTTACAGTTTGGTATCCGACACAGTGCTGCAACAACAAATAATGCAGGTGGTGAACGACAGCACACGCCAGGGATATGCAGCAGCCATCAGTATTTTACAGCAGGTGTTTGGACTGGTATATTACGAACCGATAATGGATGATGAAGGGGAGGATAAAAGGATGATAGTTGTAGAACAAAAGGAAAAGAAAAACCATGATTCATTTATCATTTGTTATCCCAATCCTTCAACTGATGTTATTAGCTTTAAGTACAATTTGCCCGAAGATTCCAACAAGGGTGAAATTCGAATTTATAACAGCATTGGGCAAAAGATACGTTCAATAACATTGACGGCTCAATCAGGTATCGAACGGAGTTCATTTGCTTACTTGCCCAGTGGAATATACTATTACAATTTAGTGGTAAATAATTCAACTTTATTAGCTGATAAATTTGTAATTAACAAATAAATTTAACAAAAAACCACCGGCTAATGCCAGTTTTTTTTTATTTTCACATAATGAAAAAATACTTATTTATACTTAATTTTCTTCCGCTCACCCTATTTGGTCAGCAATGGTATCAAATGGGAAATTTAGATACTGTGGGAAATGTTAATGGTAACAAAGGAGTTGAAAAAATTACCTTTATCAATAATTCTTTAATAGTTACAGGTGCATTTAAA
>JANYDQ010000281.1 GCA_025363555.1 Bacteroidota bacterium
AATGTTTTACAGGCAAAACAATGGTACAATCCTAATCTTAGTTATTCGCAACAATTGTATGACCCTGAAACAAAAAATTATTTTAATAATTCGCGAGCAACAGGGGAAGTGGATATTTTGGTGCATCAACTATTTTCTATCGCGGGAAAACATATTAATGAAGTGAAACTTGCAAAAATAGATGTGGAGAAATCGCAGTATTTATTTGATGAAGTGGTAAGAAGCCTCAAGTACGAGTTATATACAAACTTCTCCAACCTGCTGGCAGCACAACAAAAGGAAAAATTATACGACTATGAAGAAACAAATCTTAGTAAATTAATTGTTGCTGAAGAACAGGAATTAAAGCTGGGAGCTATAGCAGGAAATGAAGTAATAAGATTAAAAACAGAACGTTTGAACCTTCGCAATGAGGCGCTTTCGGTAGAAAGTGATTTGCTGGACGCTCAAAAATCGTTGAGGCAATTATTGAATTATCCGTATTCGGCTTATTTAGTGGCAACCAACATTGCACCTTCTTCTTCGGCTATTCCGCCTTTTGACCAGATACTTTCTTCTGCCGAAAAAAACCGACCGGATTTATTGCTTGCTAACACAGAAATAAAATACCAAACTCAAAATCTGAAGTTACAGAAATCAACCGCGGTACCCGATTTGAATATAGGAGTTGAATATGACAGAAGAGCTAATTATGTAGAAAATTATTATGGAATTGGAGCGTCTATGGATTTGCCCGTATTTAACCGTAACCAGGGAAATATAAAAGTGGCTCGTTACCAACTGGAAGAGGCAAAAGTGCAGGACACGCTCCAAACCAATGCAGTTAAAAATGAAATTGCTAATTCCTATATTACTCTTTATAAAATAAAATCGAGACTGGAAACTATCGTGGATAATAAAAGCGCAACAGAAATAGAAGAACTCGGAGCCAATGCACTAAAAAATTATAAGAAAAGAAACATTGGCTTATTAGAGTTTTTAGACCAGTTGAGAACATACAAGGATGCAAAGTTCGGAATCATCGAATTGAATTCAGATTATTTCAAATCCATTCAATCACTTAATTATACCGCAGGTTCAACCATTATAAAATAATAGTATTTCAAATGAAAATTAAAAAATTAAACTATTCCGTTTACTTCGCTATCACAGCAATGGTTTTAACTTCCTGCAAGGAAAAAAAGGAAGAAGAAGTGCAGGAAGCACCTGTAAACAAAAGAATGATAACATTAAGTGCTTCCCAGATGAATTCAATAACGGTGGATACTGCCAAATTCATAAAGGAAGAAACAGAACTCTCTTTAACCGGGGAAGTTACATTTGATGAAGATAAAATATCAAAGGTGTATCCGTTAGTGGGTGGTCATGTATTAAAAGTAAATGCAAGCCTGGGCGACTATGTAAAAAAAGGGGATATACTGGCTACTATCAGAAGTGGAGATATAAGCGAGCTGCAAAGTAATTACGAAATTGCCAAAAACAACCTGACCATTGCTCAAAAAAATATGGACATTGCCAATGAACTTTATAAAAGCAATGTAAATTCAGAAACTCAATTCCTGGCTGCCCGTAATGAATTTAACAAAGCAACCACTGACGTAAACAGGATTAAACAATCTCTGTCCATTTACGGAGCAAGCGAGAATGGTGCGGATGCTAAATACAATGTGTTGTCTCCAATGGAAGGGTATGTGGTAGAAAAAAATGTGAATGATAATATGGAGGTACGGTCGGATAACACAGCTAACTTATTTACTGTTTCTGCGCTCAACACCATTTGGGTGCTTGCCGATGTGTACGAAAGTGATATGAGCAAGGTGAAAGTAAACGACCCGGTAACCATTACCACCATTGCCTACCCGGACAGTGTATTTAAAGGAACAATAAAAAAAATAGGCAACGTGCTGGACCCCCTTTCAAAAGTAGTGAAAGCGAGAGTGGAACTGGATAACAAAAACGGGTTGCTTAAACCCGAAATGTTTGCTGTTGTAAAAGTTCGTTTGCAGGAATCTAAAATGTCTATTGCAGTTAAATCAAAGTGCATTGTTTTTTCTAACGGAAATTATTACGTGATGGTGTATAAGAATAACAAACAGTTTGAAAAACGAATGGTGGTGGTAGGGCATACGGTTGACAATAAAACATATCTGAAAGGAGGGTTAGCCCAGGGCGAAGTAGTGGTGGCTACAGGCAGCCTGTATGTATCTAATGTGGAATAACCAGTAAAGAAAAATCGATTGTATGAATACATTTATTAAAAAGATAATTACATTTTCATTACGAAATAAATTTTTCGTTTTGTTAATGACTGCCGTTCTTTCTGTGATAGGAGTGATTAGTTATTTGAATACCCCTTTAGAAACTTTTCCGGATGTAACCAATACACAGATAATAATTATTGCCCAGTGGCCCGGAAGAAGTGCTGAAGAGGTAGAAAAGTTTGTTACC
>JANYDQ010000287.1 GCA_025363555.1 Bacteroidota bacterium
GCTTATGCCAACAAAATCGAGCGAAAGACCGATTAGTAACGAAATAATAATGGTACTATAAAAACTTTTGGCTTCATTAAACTTCATATCCAAACCACCTTTCCAATCAAACGTTTCGGCAAGGATATACGATAAAGAACCAGCAAGTACTGGTATGGCAAGGAAGCCAGTACCTATTACTCCTATTGCAAACATAAGATAAGTAAGTTTTCCGGTAAGTGGTTCCAATGCTTTGGCAGCTTGTCCTACGGTATCAATTTGCCTGATACCAGCGGTGTACAGCACTGTGCCGGTTGTAAGAATAATAAAGAACATTACAACATTAGAAAAAAACATTCCAAAATCCACATCTTGTTTCATGTTCTTTAAAAGACGTTTATTGATGATGATACTTTTATCTGAATGCGCCATATCTTCTGCTTCCATAGTAGCTTGCCAAAAAAACAAATACGGAGAAATAGTAGTGCCTAAGATAGCTACTAAAATGCCAAAGAAAGCTTTATTAAAGGTAATATGTGGAATAAAAGTATTTACAATAACTGCATGCCAATCTGCCTTTACCATAAAAGGAACCGCAACATAAAGTAATAATGTAAGACATAGCCATTTTAGTATTTTCGTTATTTTTTGATAGGGATATTTTATGATAACAACGATAAGCATAAGCGTAAATACAACAGAGAAAACAAAAGTAGGGATTTCGGGTAGCAGCAAATTGGCTACAGCCCCCATTCCTTGGATATCTGCACCGATATTAAGGGTGATGGCAGGAAAACTAAACAACAACATTAAATACAATATGCTTTTAGGATACTTTGTTTTTAACGTTCGCGTTAATCCTTGTGAAGTAACTATGCCAATTCGGGCACACATTTCTTGAATTGCTGCCATTAATGGAAATGTTAGTAATGCCGTCCAAAGTGTAGCTAACCCATATCCAGCACCTGCTTGAGAGTAGGTAGCGATTCCACTGGGGTCGTCATCAGATGCACCGGTTATTAAGCCAGGACCTAATGTTTTTAGGTATTTTACAATTTTTAATCTAAATTTTGTTTGTAGTTTCATCTATAATAATATTACGATTTTTGTGCAAAGATACAATTTTATTATTGATACGTTTTAATTAATAAGTGTGTAAATGTAATCGTATTTATCTTTCCGACAGAATAAAATTTTTTTGTATGCAAATTAAAATTATCTTTACCATTCAATAAATAATCATTAATACGATAAATACAATGAAAAATAATAATGGAACTATTCATTTGAATACACAACAATTTAAAATAATAACATTTTATTTGGAAGGTAAAACTACTAAAGAAATTGCCCTATTGATGCACCTTTCCGAAAATACAATTCAATGGTATTATGTAGGATTAAGAATTGCTTTTAATACCGATAAATTACATAATTTATTTGCGCAAGCAAGTATAATTCCATTTGATTAACCCAAAAAATCAAAGGCGCTATATCATTTTATTTGTAATAATCGCCATTATTTTAATGGCGATTATTCGCTTCCTTCTTATTTTCTTTGCGATGCCAAAAAAACAACAACCGTTCTTTGAATTTTAATTTACAAAAAATAAATTGTGCAGCAATAAACGTTCTGTTCTTTTTATAATAATAAATTTCCGAATAGGAAAATGAAAAAAACAGGTAGCTGTTTAAAGATTATAGCTACCTGTTTAAAGATTATAGCTTCCTGTTTAAAGATTATAGCTACCTATTTAAACATTATAGCTACCTGTTTAAACATTATAGCTACCTATTTAAACATTATAGCTACCTGTTTAAACATTATAGCTACCTGTTTAAACATTATAGCTACCTGTTTAAACATTATAGCTACCTGTTTAAACATTATAGCTACCGATTTAAACAGTATAGCTACCGAACAACAACTAATACTAACCCATTTTAAACAGACTAAACTCAATTTTAATTAATTAATAATCAATACAAAATAACATGGTAGAAGGATTAATAAAATCAAACATTATCCCAACAAACGAAGAAGCTCGTTTATTGTGGCTCGAAAATTTTGAAAACAAACTCCCACTTTATTGCACTATTTTAGGTGTTTCCAATGGTGATAGAGATTTGGTAATAGAATATTTTAAGGCATATAGTTATGCCGTAAAAGGAACTATTTATAACGAAAAATATAAAAAAAGTTCCGTTGCCTTTAAAGCATTAATGCTAAAAGAAGGCAAAATTCCTAATCCGCATCCAGGTCAGTTTCCACAATATGTATCGTTATTGACTCCTCCTCCAGAAGTGCCAAATGGGATGATTAAGTTTTTGGAAGGCGTTATCGAAATCTGTATTACCAGCCCGGCTATTACTGACGAAATTGCAGAAGCACTGTGGTTAGTACCTGCAAATCCGGCTATTAACTGGGATTTAATTCCGTTGGTTTTATACAATCAAATAGGTACCGCAGGTGTTCAGCAAATAGGTTTTAAACTAAAAGGAGCAAACGGAATAGCCATGTATGTGGATAGAAGTGATAAGCTGGGATGGGTGTTTATGTATTACGTTTCTACCTCGCCTTTTACCGATACTACTACTTATCCACCCGGTACAAATACTAATTATAAATATAGAGGAATCCGTTATATCGGAAGTGGAAGAAACCTTGTTTTGGTGGGGCAATACAGTAACGAAATTATTATGCCCGTATCTGGTTAATTAGGAATTACGCTTTATATTCGCCAAAAACCTTGCGCAATACATCGGCAATTTCCCCAAGAGTAGCATAACTTTCGGCACAGTCTAATATCGTAGGCATTAAATTACTATCGGCTCGTGCATTATTTTCCAATAGTTGTAATAATGCTTTTACCTTTGTATTATCACGCTCTTCCTTTAGTTGTTTAATTTTATCAATTTGCGTTAAACGAATATTGTCATTTACTGTAAATAAATTCTGCATCGGTTTTTCTTCTACCATAAACTTATTTAAACCTACAA
>JANYDQ010000294.1 GCA_025363555.1 Bacteroidota bacterium
CAGCACATAACACAGCCGGAGCCGGTCCGGAATCATTGCCTTATGGTGGGGGCAGAATAAACGGGTAAAAGTTAATTTTAAACAATAAGTTTTAAAACCTATTAAATGTCTTTTTATAAAATTACAATCAATTAATATAAACTAAATCAATTAAATCAATGTGGGCGACTACGCAAAAAACAAAATGAAAAAAACAATTACAAATCAAAATTCCGATGGAGGAATAAAAAATCAGCAAACATCATCGTTTAGTAAAACTATTAAAAAGTTTGCCGTAATTATGATATTAACATCCGGATTTGCATTTAACCCGGCTGCTATGTATGGCCAGCTTTCGCAATTAGGAAGTAAAATGATTGGTACTGGTGGTGGTGTTGGTGCACAGCAAGGTGTATCTATGTCTCTTTCTGCAGATGGGAATACTGCCATTGTAGGAGGCATTACAGACAACAGCAGTATAGGAGCAGCCTGGATATTTACCCGGTCGGCAGGAGTGTGGACGCAACAAGGAACTAAATTGGTAGGCACAGGTGCTGTTGGAACATCACGCCAGGGTTATACTGTCTCAATGTCAGCGGACGGAAATACTGCCGTAGTTGGCGGATTTACGGATAATGGTGGAGCAGGAGCAGTTTGGGTTTATACCCGTACCGCAGGCGTATGGACTCAGCAGGGAAATAAACTTGTTGGTACAGGGGCTATATTTGGTAATAATGGAGCAAATCAAGGTTCTGCAGTTGCAGTATCTTCAGACGGAAATACCTTAATTGAGGGAGCTTACATAGATAACAATGGGCAAGGGGCAGCATGGGTTTTTACCCGCACAGCAGGAGTATGGTCGCAACAGGGAAGTAAGTTGTTGGGGGCAGGCAATGCAGGACTTTCATTTTTCGGTCAGTCGGTAGCCATTTCAGGAAATGGAAATTCTGCTATGGTAGGTGGAAATGCGGATGGTGGAAATCATGGAGCAGTATGGGCTTTTACACGTACTGCAGGCGTATGGACTCAATTAGGAAATAAACTAGTTGGTACAGGGGCAATAGGTTCATCGCCTTACCAGGGAACGTCAGTTTATATATCGCGTGACGGGAATACAGCCATCATGGGAGGTCCCAGTGATAATGCAAATGCAGGAGCAGCATGGGTTTTTACCTTTTCAGCAGGAGCGTGGACTCAACAAACTAAATTGGTTGGAACAGGCAATACAGGTGCTTCACAAAAAGGGTACTCCGTTTGCCTTTCATTTCATGGTGATACTGCTCTTGTAGGAGGAAACAATGATAACAGCGGACAAGGAGCTGTCTGGGTTTTTACACGTTCCGGCACCGTATGGACCCAGTTAGGTAATAAATTAGTGGGCACAGGAGGTATTGGCACCCCAAACCAGGGCGCATCTGTTGCTATTTCATCTAATGCAAGCGCCATTCTTGAGGGAGGACAAACGGATCATTTCGGTGTTGGTGCATTCTGGGCATTTGGTCCTTGTGCTGCACCATCAGTACCTACACTTAGTACCACCTCTGCTAGTAATTGCGGTACACAAAGTACAACTTTAAGCATAGCATCAGGGGCATTGAACAGTGCAACTGCATGGCAATGGTACAGCGGAAGCTGTGGTGGTACAGCAGTTGGCTCAGGAACATCGGTTACTGTTTCTCCCGCTGCTACCACAACTTATTATGCAAGGGGAATGGGAGGATGCGTGTCTTCAGGAAGTTGCGGCAATATAACAATAACTGTAACCCCTGCTTCGGTAGCCACGTTTAGTTATGCAGGAACTCCTTTTTGTTCCAGCAGTACCAATCCATCTCCAACTTATAGCGGAGGAGGAAGTGCAGGAACATTCACTTCTTCACCTTCAGGATTAACCATTTCATCCACAACCGGATTGATTACATTATCAACCAGTACAGCCGGAACCTATACAGTAACCAATACAAAAGCAGCTACAGGAGGATGCCCTTCAATAGCTGCAACATCTACAGTAGTAATACATTCACCTTCGGTTGCCACATTTAGTTATACTGGTTCTCCTTATTGTAAAACAGGAATTAACCCCACTCCAACGTATAGCGGAGGTGGCTCAGCGGGCACATTCACTTCTTCTCCGGCAGGGTTAACCATTGGTTCCACCACCGGTTTGATTACCCTTTCAACCAGTACAGCCGGAACATATACCGTTACAAATACAAAGGCAGCTACGGGAGGATGTCCTTCTGTTACTGCAACAGCTTCGGTTACTATTACAGCCGCATCTGTTGCCACATTTAGCTATACCGGAACGCCTTATTGTAATAACGGAGCCAACCCATCGCCAACTTTCAGCGGTGGCGGATCAGCCGGCACATTCACCTCTTCCCCGGCAGGATTAACTATTGCCGCTGGTACAGGTTTGATTACTTTGTCAACAAGCGCAGCCGGAACATATACAGTAACTAATACAAAAGCTGCTTCAGGCGGATGTCCTGCAGTGGTTGCGGTATTCTCAGTTGTAATTACAAATCAGGCAATCGCAACATTTAGTTATACCGGTAACCCATATTGTAAAACAGGAACTAACCCAACACCAACCTATAGTGGAGGTGGATCAGCAGGCACATTTACCTCTTCCCCGGCCGGATTAACTATTAATGCAGGTACAGGTTTAATAACTGCTTCAACAAGTACAGCAGGAACATATACAGTTACAAATACAAAAGTTGCGGCAGGAGGATGTCCATCTGCTGTTAGTACGGCTTCTGTCACCATTACAGCAGCATCCATTGCAACATTTAATTATGCAGGAACACCATATTGTACCAGCGGGGTAAATCCATCGCCCACTTATACAGGCGGAGGAACAGCAGGTACCTTCACATCTTCCCCGGCCGGATTATCCATTGTTGCTAATACAGGTTTGATTACCTTATCGTCAAGTACTCCGGGAACATATACCGTAACCAATACAATAGCTGCTACAGGCGGATGCCCGGCAGTGGTAGCAACTACTACTATTGCTATTAATTCACAATCTTTCGCAAATTTCAGTTATACCGGAAGTCCTTATTGCCAGGCCGGAACAAACCCTTCACCAACGTATAGTGGTGGTGGTTCAGCAGGTACATTCACATCTACTGCCGGATTAACCATTAATTCGGTTACAGGTTTGATAACCCTGGCTACAAGTACTGCAGGAACATATACCGTAACAAATACAAAAGCTGCATCGGGTTCCTGTCCATCAGTTGTTGCAACGTCAACAATCACCATTACATCAGCTGCTATAGCCACATTTAGTTATACAGGTACACCTTATTGTCAAAGCGGAACAGACCCTTCACCAACTTTCAGCGGTGGTGGAACAGCAGGTACATTCACTTCTTCACCGGCTGGATTAACTATAGATGGTACTGCAGGTTTGGTTACCTTGTCTTCAAGTACACCCGGAACTTATACAGTAACAAATACAATAGCCGCTTCAGGCGGATGCCCGGCAGTGGTAGCAACATTTAACATTGCCGTAAATGCTCCAGCCACTTCAACATTTAGTTATTCCGGTTCTCCGTATTGTCCTTCGGGAGGAAATCCTTCGCCAACATATAGCGGAGGAGGAACAGCAGGAATTTTTACATCCACAGCCGGATTAGCGCTTGATGCAAGTACAGGATTGGTTACCTTATCTGCTTCCGGTCCCGGAACATATACCGTTACCAATACCATAGCAGCTTCAGGTGGATGCATTGCTTCTGTTTCTACTTCCACCCTTACTATTATGCCTTCTCCTATTGCCACTTTCAGCTATACCGGAAATCCTTATTGCGGAGGCACTAACCCTTTTCCAACATTCATGTTAGGAGGTTTTGCAGGAACATTTACATCCACTGCGGGTTTAAATTTTGTTTCTTCAGCAACAGGAGAAATTGATTTTGCATCAAGTTTATCGGGTACTTATACCGTAACCAATTTTATTTCAGGAGGAGGATGCCCCAATGCAATAGCTACCTCAAACGTGGTAATATCAACTGCACCTGCAACTCCCGGTGCTATATCAGGACCTAACGGACTATGCGCAACAGCATCCGGAACCACACTTACTTATACTGTTCCGGTTGATGCTAATGCAAACCCAACAGGTTATACCTGGACACATGCTTCAGGATTAGCAGGAACTTCAAACACAAATTCACTCACTGTGATATATAATTCATTGCAGGTAGCAAACATA
>JANYDQ010000317.1 GCA_025363555.1 Bacteroidota bacterium
AATCTTACAACGCAAAACTAAAATTGTTTAGGGCTAATTTAAGAGGGGTGAAGGATGTGAAATTTTTTCTCTTTAGGTTAGAAAAGCTCTTCGCTTAATTTTTTTACTCCCTACAAAATTACGTTGACCCCTTTTTTGCCAAAAAGCAGTTTCAAGTAGTTTACTTGGAGCTTGGGATGTTGCATTGGAAGCAGCTAGTGTTTCATTTGCAGCAGATGGCGGAGCAAAATGTGTGGGTGATGGAACGCAATCTACTGCTGATGGAGCGCAATCTGCTAATTGCGGAGTGCTGGAAACAGCAGTTTGTTTTCTAAAACATACAAATTCAATACGTTACAAAAATTTTAATGTCGAATTTGGCGGAATTAGCCCTTGTTTTCCGGTGTTCCTGAAACGTTTTTTATTAAATGCATTATTTTGATAAAACAGGAACTGAAGAGGTGTGAGCTCCAAAAAAAAGAATGGGATTTTTGTTGTTCTGGAGAGTGCGATTTTTTCGCGTCCTTATCCGGTAGCGCATTATTGCAGTAGAAGTAATTTATTTTTAATTTCCATGCAACCTTTTTTGTTTTTTCATTGTCCTTACTAATAGATAACTCAAAACTATGAAAATGAAAAACAAAATACTTCTTATTATAAGTGCCGCTGCCCTTTCTGCTTTCGGGCAAAACAATATCCAGATGGACCATGCTACTTACAGCACCCTGAAAGCAAATCATCAGCTGGATGTAACCAAAAACTACCTCTTTACCGATGCCGTTGCCCCAACCGGTACCATCAAAAAATACCATGGAATGCAAAACAAGTCGCAAAGCGCCATTTGCAGTTGCATCATTCCTTTAGACACTACCTTTTCCGAAGTGCCCATGATGAGTTATGGCGGTACCAATTCTTCTGTGTACCAGGACAACCGAAATGACGATGCCTCCTCCGTGCCCATCACCCTTCCTTTTACTTTTGATTTTTACGGAGCTACTTACAACCAGTTGTACATTAATAATAACGGCAACATTTCTTTTCAGCAACCCTATTCGCAATTTACTGCCAGCATGTTTCCTTCCGCAATGTATAATATGATTGCTCCTTTCTGGGGAGATGTGGATACACGAGATTTCTCCGGAAATACAAGTGCACTGGTGTATTATAAAATGAATCCTCATTCCATGATTGTGAAATGGGAAAATGTGGGCTACTATAACATGCACTTTGATAAAATAAATACCTTTCAATTAATAATTACCGATGGCTTAGATTCCTTGTTGCCTGCCGGCAAAAATGTAGGATATTGTTATGGAGATATGCAATGGACTACCGGAGACGCCTCTTCCGGTTCCGGTGGCTGGGGCGGCATTCCTGCTACTGTGGGAGTAAACCAGGGCAATGGTGCCTATTACTTCCAGGTCGGAACCTTTGTTGCTCCCGGCACCTTGTTCGATGGTCCTTATAATGGTCCGGATGCCGTAGATTGGTTAGATAACCAGGGAGTATATATGGATATTTCCACCCCGGTTAATATTGCTCCTATTATTATCAATAATAATATATGCGACACGATAGATGTCTATACCGGGGACACCACCAGGGTAATGATCATGGATACCGTTCAGTTTCCCATTGGAGCCAGCACTCCCGAAATCAACCAAACTGTAACCACTACCTTTTATTCACCTGACACGTTGGCTTTCACTTACGACACGGTAATGAACACCTCTACTTACCAGAAATTTATGTGCACATTTATCGCCACCAATCTCCCTGCCGGGCTGCATTACCTATATGTAACCGCCACTGATAACGGTGTGCCGGCAATGACTACTATTGATACCATTGTAATAAGAAGTGATTTTTATCCGGGAGTTACAACAGGAATACATACTGTAAACAATGCCGCAACTATAAGTGTTTATCCCAATCCTGCTGATGGATGGATAACCCTGAAACATAACATGGGTTCGTCTGCCATCCTTACCATCACTGATTTAATTGGGCAAAAGGTGATATCAGAACAGGTAACCAATAAGGAACAAACAATAGATATTTCTAAACTCTCAAAGGGAATTTACTTTGCTACTATTTCTAATAAAGAAGGAAAAACGAAAACAATAAAGGTAGTGAAGGAATAAAAAGTGAAACATTGAAAACAAGTGAAGAAAGGGCTTCCCCATTGTATCGGGGGAGCTTTTTTTTTGTTGAATGAAACCGCAGTCTCAATACCCAATACTCTCTACTCAATACTCCATACTCAATACTTTGTACTTAATACTCTGTACTCAATACTCTGTACTCAATACTACTTTTTCCTCATAAACACCTGTATCGGAACTCCGTTAAAATCAAAGTTCTCGCGCAGGCGGTTTTCAAGAAAACGAATGTAAGCCTCAGTAACATATTGCGGCAGGTTACAGTAAAAAGCAAAAGTAGGAGCATGGGTAGGCAACTGGGTAATAAACTTCACTTTCACATGTTTGCCTTTAGTAGCTTGTGGTGGCGAATGTTCAATAATAGGAAGCATCACATCATTCAACTCCCTGGTTTTAATCGTTCTTGTCCTGCTTTCATTTACTTTTTCGGCAACTTCAATTGCTTTCAGCACCCGTTGTTTGGTTAATGCAGAAGTAAACACAATTGGCACATCTTTGAACGGAGCTAATTTCTCACGAATCTTTTCTTCGTATTCTTTAGTAGAATTTGTATTCTTTTCCACCAAATCCCATTTATTAATAACCACTACAATTCCTTTCCTGTTTTTTTCTGCAAGATGAAATATATTCAAATCCTGCGCTTCCAGTCCCAATGTTGCATCAATCAAAAGCAAACAAACATCACAATCCTCGATAGCGCGGATAGAACGCATCACCGAATAGAATTCCAGATCTTCTTCCACTTTCGATTTCTTGCGAATACCGGCAGTATCAATCAAAAGGAAATCGTGATTAAAAGCAGTGTATCTTGTGTTGATGGAATCGCGGGTAGTTCCGGCAATTGGAGTAACTATATTTCTTTCTTTGCCAAGCAATGCATTGATAAAAGAAGATTTCCCCACATTTGGTCTCCCAACGATAGCAAACTTAGGTATTTCCAGTTCTTCCACATCAGCATCCTTGTCCAGTGCTTTCACCACATCGTCCAGCAAATCACCGGTACCGCTGCCGCTTATCGAAGAGATATTGTATGGCTCACCCAAACCAAGTGCATAAAATTCGCCCGACAAGCCCTGCCGAACATGATTATCTACTTTATTAGAAACTACAAACACTTTCTTCTTCCCCCTGCGCAGCATATCCGCCACCACTTTATCATCTTCAGTTATACCGTCAGCCACATCCAATACAAATAAAATTACATTTGCTTCATCTATCGCCAGTTTCACCTGTTTGCGTATCTCTCCTTCAAACACATCGTCCGAGCCCTTTACATAACCGCCTGTGTCTATCACCGAAAATTCCACTCCATTCCATTCCGACTTTCCGTAATGTCTGTCGCGGGTAACGCCCGATTCAGCATCCACTATCGCTTTCCTGCTATCGGTTAGCCTGTTGAAAAGGGTTGATTTTCCTACATTTGGTCGCCCCACTATTGCTACTATATTTGACATTTATTGATTTTTTTTGCAAAGATAGTATTTAATGATGGTTAAAAGAATCTATTAACAAAGTACGTCACGAAACGCCTCCCCGATGTGATGATGTTATCCTAGGGTTGAATTATTATTTTTTTATTCAAACTTATTTTTTCGTCCCCGATAATCAACAAAAAGTAAATCCCGGAATTCATATCTCCTTTTTCAATAACAAAATTCTTTGCTGCGTTCAGAGCAAAGGATTTTATTTCATTGCCCAGAACATCCGTTATTTTTACAGTTATATTCCCTGCTCTGCCTGCAAATTCTTCACTAAAAGTGAGGGTGGCATTCGAATTAAAAGGATTGGGAGAAATTACAATGTCTTCTTTGGCAAAGCCTGTTTCCGGGATACCATTACAAGAAGACACATTTTGTATAAAAGTTGTTGAACCTTCACATCCTGTGCCATCAGTGCCGGTGGCAATATAGCTTGCAGTATCAGGCGGATTGACAGAAATGCTGGAGCCACTAACCCCGGTGCTCCAGGTGTATGTAACAGCGCCACCTGCACTTAGAGTTGCAAATTGTCCGGCACACAAAAGATTGGCCGAACTACTCACTGTAATGGTTGGTGCATTGTTTATCAAAACAGACACATTAGCAGTTGCTTCATTGCAAACCACAATATCCTGCTTGCCATCATTATTAAAATCGCTTACAAACAAAAAATTATCTGCCGTCCCGGTAATAAAGTTATTCATTACACCAAAAGCTCCTGCTCCGTTTCCTAAAAAAACAGAAACGGTATCTTTTCCAAAATTGCAAAACGCAATATCTTTTTTTCCATCCGAATTAAAATCACCTGTCTGAACGCATCTTGTAGCAGAGTTTGGCAATAAAGGAATAGTAGTAGCATTTCCAAAGGTTCCTGTTCCGGTTCCCAATAACAGTGTTGCATCGTTACTTCCGTTGTTGGCAACTATCAAATCCAAAAAGGTATCGGTATTAAAATCAGCTACGGCAACCGAATATGGCGAAGAACCCACCGGGTAAGTTACCTGGGGCATAAAACTGCCTGTACCACTGCCAATGAACACCGAAACAATTCCGGCAGTAACATTAGATATAACAATATCGGGGTTAGTATCGTTATTAAAATCGCCAATGGCAACAGATGAAGGAAAAGAACCGGTGGCATAATTGGTAGCAACTGCAAAAAGCCCATTACCATTACCAAGTAAAATGGATAAAGAACCTGGTCCATTTACCACTGCCAGGTCCATTTTTAAATCGTGATTAAAATCTCCAACAGCCACTTCGCGGGGTTGCTGGCCTACAGTAAAATTTGTTGCCAGGCCAAATGTTCCATTACCATTGCCTAAGAATACAGATATTTGAGCAGCCACTGTTAAATTAGTAACCACCAGGTCAAGCTTGTTGTCCCCGTTAAAATCAGCTGTTGCTATGCCGTAGGGTTGTGTACCTGCAGCAAAACTGGTGGCTGCTCCAAAGCTTCCGGTGCCTGTACCAAGTAATATGGATACAGTTCCTGATTGATTGGCAACTGCTATATCCTGAAAAGTATCACTATTGAAATCACCGGTGCAGGTTCCCACAGGGGCCTGGTTTGTTCCATAAATGGTTTGTGGTAAAAAACAAACTCCCTGGGCGGTGATGTTTGAAGATGTGAGAGATGCAAAAGCAGCAATTATAAGTAAACGTAATTTTTTTTTCATGATTTCTGATTTAGTTGTATTTATAGATATGATTTATTTTTTTATTATTTTAATGGATTGAGAAGTTCCTTCTTTAGAAATTATTTTCAGAAAATAAATGCCACCGGCAAGCGATGCAATATTTAATTGCTGCTCGCTTTTATCATTTGCAAACCTGCACGATTGCCTGAAAACAATGGACCCGGATAGAGTAGTAATTACAAATTCAATATCGGTTGCTTTGTCTGCATTCATTCTTATTGTCAGTTTATCTGAAGTTGGATTTGGAAAAATATTAAACACCACTTCGCTTTTTGCAACAGGTATAGAAACTGTGGAAGTGCCAAAGTCTGAAGCATAAACACCTCTGCCAAATGTTGCTGCCACCAGCCTGGTGGGGGCAGCAGGAGAAATTTCCATATCCATGACGGGGGTGTTTGGCAAACCTGTGTTGTACAGTGTCCATGAAACAGAAGCGCTATCAATATAATACACCCCTACTTCCATTCCCACATAAATTCTGTCGTTAATATTGCCGGTTTCAAAAACAGAACAGTTGGTCGGTAAATTGGGTAAGTTATACGATATGTTTTGCCATGTGGCACCTCCGTTCAATGTTCTGAATACTTTATTCCCGGCAAGGTATCCGCTGAATGTAGCCCATGCCATTAATGGATTTGCAGGATTTACAGTAACGAAAGTTCCCGCTGCATTTGCAACCGGCAAGCCTGTATTGCTTAGTGTCCATGTGTTTCCGGCATCAGTGCTTACAAACATTCCTGTGGTGCCGTGAATGGCATAAATATATTGATTGTTGGAAGGCGCAATTGCAAATTCAGTAATGAATTCTGTAGAAACAACTCCGCTCATTACGCCCGGTGTGGGAGCCCACGTACCTGCAGAATTAATTGATTTATACATTTGCGCCCTTCCAGCATATAAAGTGGTTGCCACTTGCGGGTCCTGTTTCCAAGGTGTAACAAACCCGCTTGGGTTGCCAACTCCTGTGATACATGGATTCCAGGAGATGCCACCATCTGTAGATTTGTAAAACGAACCTGATGAAATGGAGGCATACATTGTTAAATCATTTGTTCTGTCAATAAAATTATCGGTACCATCTGCAGCCAGGCTGGCGCTATATATTCCATTGTTATAAATATTCGAGCCATCGTCCTGGTGCCCTGTTATCCATAGGTTGGGCGACATACCCGAAAGACCTATCTTGTAAATCTGTGCAATGTTCATGGGGTTTGTCAGGTCTGTCCACGATGTTCCTGTGTATTCGCATATTCCCCCGTCATTCACATCATACAACACTCCATTGGCAGTATATTCAAGTTCCTGGTGGTCGGTGTGGACAAAGGGAACATTGCTGCTCCAGTTATACGCACATCCGGTGTTGTTCCAGGTGGTTCCTCCATCGGCAGATTGCCATACTCCCAAGCCTCCCACTACTATTTCGTTTTGATTTAGCGGAGATGCAGCAAACCCCAAATCATAGGAGCCCTGGCCGCCAACTGCTGTTATAAAACAATCATTGCCCAAAATATTAGGTGTGGTTGTCATGGTTGTAAATGTTGTTCCTGCATCGGTGGAACGATACACACCCTGCAAACCATTGTTGGTATTATTGGCAGAAACCACATATACTAAATTGGGATTGGCAGGTGTTACTGCGGTTTCCATACGTATTGTGCCGCTGGTGGGTATGCCTGCTGATATTTGAGTCCAGGTAACCCCTGCATCCACAGACCTTCTGAACCGTATGCCTGAAGCATACACTGTGTCGGGGTTGGTTGGTTTAAATTCCAAATCAAATGTGTTGGTTGCTATCACTTGTGTCCATGCACCTATGCCGCCTGTGGTGCTGCGGTAAATTCCAAAGTTGGTGGCAGCCATTATTATCAGTGGGTTCAGTGGGTTGATAATCAAATCGCGAATTTCAGTTTTCTGGCTCAATGGAAATACCAAGCCGGTAGCACCCCACGTTTGCCCGCCATCGGTTGATTTTAGCACGCCTATCGAAGAAGGGTTTTTGGAAGAAGCATATCCATCGCCTGTAGCAAGGTACATAATGTTTGGATTAACAGGGTCAATCTTCATATCGGTGCAGCCTATTATTGCAAGGTTATCGGTATTGGTGGTCCAGGTGGCGCCATGGTCGGTAGTTTTCCATAAACCGCCTGCTGGTGCTCCCACCCAAAAAGTGTTTGGATTGGTAGGGTCCAATGTTATAAAATTAATTCGTCCTGCTTTTCGCGGAAGCCCATTGGTGGCTACCCCCGAAAGGTTTCCCATTGGTCCCATTGCAGTCCATGCGGTGCTCCTGTCTTTTGGGGTGTTTTGGATATTTTTCTCCAGGAACTCGCTGTAGTTTTTATCTGCCTGGTTGGTAGCTGAAATATTTCCGCCAGGATAAACGCGCGGAGCCATGTACCATTCCCAGCGTTTAAACTGAACATAGCCGGGAAAAAGTCCTTCGTCTTCATTTGCATATTTATTGTCTTCGCTGTTTTCCTTTTCTGCCGCATCCGGGGCATGTTCTTTACAGTAAGCATTGAACGCATCGCGGATGGTGTAAAAATTATTTTCTTTCTGCCAGGTTTCTATCCATGCCTGGGAGAAAACACTTTGAACGGTAGCGAAAATAATTACAAATAATGTAAGTGTTTGTTTTTTCATTGTGTTCTGTTTTTAATTGTTGTTATATGTTAAACAACTATTTTAGTTGAAATAATAGCTGTTTCTAATAAAGATGTTTGGAATTTGATAAAGGTTGCACGAAGTTTTAAAAAAATTATTTCAGCAGTTTCTATAACAGACTTCTTTCATAATTAAAAGCTTGGTATGATAAGTTAAGGAAAAGATATCATTATTAAGACAACAGGGCTACGCCCCTAAGGCAATATTATTAAGTTAAGGATTATATTAGCCCTGAAAGGGCGTGATATTAGAGCAAAGGGCAAAGCCCTTTGTGAGGTAATAAACGGGTTAATCAAAGCCCTGAAAGGGCGTAATATATTACGCCCTTTCAGGGCTAAGCGAGATAGAGGAGATTGTTATTCAAAGGGCTTTGCCCTTTGTTAATAGATTACGCCCTTTCAGGGCTATACCTATAGAATACTTAATTCCTTAACTTAATGACATTGGGGCCGCCCCTAAGGCAATGTTATTAAGTTAAGGAAGTTAATAACATTGAGGACGAAAGGGGAGGGGGGTGGGGGTGAGGTCTGATGAAAAAGATTAGTTTTGTAATCTATTCTATAAAACGATGATACATGTACAACTGAGTGATGCATTGGCAAAACAATTTGAAGAACAGTTTCTGAAACCTGCCAACGATTTATTTGCATCAGGACAAATAAAAAATCCGAATGCGTATGACAACGATTCGGCAGAAGTCATTGCAATAAGAAGTGAGCATCGCAAAACAGTAATCGACTTTGGCAGAAGTGATTTTAAAAATTCTGTTGAACGAATAAAGCCTGAAGCGCTGGTTGAACTGTATTGTTACTATTATTTCCAAATGCACTTTTCAAGCAGCTTTGCTTTTTATGTTAGTGAAACAGGATTGCTCGTTTCTTTTATTAAAAACAGAAACGTTTCGTTTCTTGATATTGGTTGTGGTCCGTTTACTTCGGGTTTGGCATTCAATCAATGGTTAACCCGTTATGGCAATTTATCAAATGGAAATATAGATTATTTTGGTGCAGACACATCGAAGCCAATGATTAATAAATTAGCAAATGTTATGCAAAACATTACTGGTTTAAATTATTCTTCTGCCTGGGCTTCTTCTGATAAAAATAATTTATTTGCCCCGGAACGAAAACCATCAAACGACTATTTTAAAAATCGTGTGGTAATAATAAATTTCTCTTACGTATTTGGAAGCGATACTCTGACAGTGCCTGATATGGTTGATTTTATAAATAAAGTAATAAATTTATACCGCACTCCCGAAAATAAAAAAACATTCAAATGTATTATTCTTCAGCAAAATCCGGATTATGAAAGTCTGAACAAAAAATGGTATGAGTATAAATCACAACTCACAGGATTTACTTCAGCAAAGGGTTATCCACAATTGCTTTATTTTTCTTTCGATGATTTGTTTGGAAATTTTGGTGCGGATGTTCCGGAGTTTAATGTAAGATGCGATGTGCTGGTATCGAAATAAAAAAATCCTGTAAAACGAATCAAAAAGCCCCGCCAAGCAATTTCTTGGCTGGGTTTTTTAATTCAAGCCCTTAAAATTATTTTTTCAGATAATCTAATTCAAATGCAACCTTTTTTATCATTTCATAGTCTTATAAGTATGGACGCAAACTTTTAAAAGGGTTGCCTTTTTAAAGAAAAAGAAAAGGTGAATATGACTCCCGATCAGTAAGTGTATTGAAAAACGGTAAATTAAACAGGAATGAAAACCTTGAGAATACAGGAGGGCAGGTTTTAACTTACAATTATAACTGCTTGTCTATTTGAGTTTTTTTTATTGATAAAAAATAATATATTTACACAAAAAATTAAACTACTTTAAATTAACAAAATGAAAAATGTGTGTTATTTAGCATTGGTTTTTCTGGGGTTAACTCTTTTTCCTGCTGTGGCATTGGCGCAAGGTGGAACAATTAAAAACAGTATTGTAATTCAAAACAATAAAAGTCCCGAAAAAGAAGGGTACTATAAAGACGCTATTTACCAAGCCAACATGGAAGGATATCGGTTAAAAGAAAAGGATGTAACTCTTCAATTTGCTGAAGGATTTCAATGTGTAATGCTTTCTGCAAAATCATTAAAAAACAAAGGAATCAAAATAGATGTGGATTCGTATCTTTTAGATTTTCCTTATTCTTATAAAATGCCGCTTTTTTCATTAACCGCAGATGGTCACTTAATAGCTTCGTATCAAAAGGTTTCTAAATAAAACATAGCTTATGAAGTTTAGAATAGCATTTCTTTTTTCATTTTTTATTTCTGCATTGGCATTTGCACAACCTGCAAACGATGACTGTTCAGGTGCCACCAATCTAGGAACTTTGGGAACACCAGGAGCTTGTGGTGCAGGAGTTCAAAGTGGAGCTATAACATCAGTGCCAGGAACAAATATACTTGCAACACCCGAAAATCCTTATGTAACATTGGTTGGGTGCGGTATGGCATCGCCTGCAAATAGTGTATGGTACACGTTTGTAGCACCTCCTACTGGTTATGGTGTAATCATAAATGTGGCAGGTGCAACCTTTGCCAATCCAAACATAGCTTTATGGCAGGGAGCTAATTGTACGGTTTTATCAGGTTTCAGTTGTATTGTCGGTGCCGGAGGAACTGCTACTTTAAATGTAGCAAGTGGCATAGTTCCCGGAAATACTTATTATATCCAGGTAAGCGGTAATACAGGTCAAAGCGGAACATTTATCTTAAATGTAAATGCTTACCAGGATTGTTCCAATTGTTTAAATGCCTCTACCCTTACTGTTAATCCTCTACCTGTCAATGGAACCTACCAGCCCGGACAAACGGTTAATTTCTGTTTTCATGTTGACCAATGGACACAAACCACAAACAATTGGTTACACGGGATACAGTTGTCATTTGGTGCAGGATGGAGTTTACCAACATTAACTACCACACCTCCTCCCCCTTATCTTTCCACTTCTGCTTTTTGGGGACCACCGGCAGGTTCTTGCGGAACATGGCAATACTATCCCTTAGGGATAACAAGTTCTGCTACAGGTGCGGCCTGGCCCCCCGGATTTTATTTTAATGGAACATATACAACTGATATATTTGGAAACGTAACAGGATGTACTTCCAATCTTGATGGCAACCCCGGTAATAATTTTGGTGATGGTGTATCAAATCCTCTTGCAGGGACATTTGTTATTAATCCACCTGCCAACGAATGGAATTTTTGCTGGAGTGTTCAGGTATTGCCCGGTTGTAATCCGGGGATGAGTTTAGCAATGACCGTTTTTACATCAGGAGATGGAGAATCGGGAAGCTGGGCTAGTCCCGGATGTGCAGGCGACCCGCAGGCGAGTTTAAGCGCAATGATTTCATGCTGTCCGCCTAATATGTCAAGTACAACCACCTGTACCGGTTTTAATTTAGGAACAGCAACAGCCACTCCTGTAGGAGTTGCAGGACCTTATGTTTATTCATGGGCTCCCGGCGGGCAAAATACACAAACGGCAACCAACCTTGGAGTTGGACCCTATACAGTAACAGTTACCGATGCCAACCTTTGTGTAACTACTGCAAATGTAAATGTTACAGGAGTTACACCAACGGTTGCAGCAGCAGGACCTAACCAGACCGTTTGCGGAACAACAGCCACATTAGCAGGAAATGCTCCCGTTTCAGGCGCTGGGGTTTGGACATTAATATCAGGAGCTGGAACCATCACCACACCTGCATCCCCAACATCGGGACTAACAGCACTCGGGGTAGGACCCAATGTTTTTCAATGGACAATAACTAATCCTCCATGCCCGGTAACCTCCAGCCAGGTAACTATTACAGGAGTAGCCAATCCTACAGTTGCTAATGCAGGGTTAAACCAAACGGTCTGTGGAACTGCAGCTACATTAGCCGGAAACGTTGCAGTAACCGGAACAGGAACATGGACATTAATAAGCGGAGCAGGAGCTATTACCACCCCGAATTCACCAACATCAGGAATAACAGCATTAGGAGCAGGAGCAAATGTTTTTCAATGGACAATAACTAATCCCCCTTGCCCGCAAACCACCAGCCAGGTTACGATTACTGGAGTATCTGTGCCAACAGTGGCAGCAGCAGGACCTAATCAAACCGTATGCGGAACTGTGGCAACATTAGCGGGAAATCCTGCCGTTATCGGATTAGGAACATGGACATTAGTGAGCGGAGCAGGAATAATTACCAACCCTAACCTGGCAACAACAGGATTGACAGGACTTGGTGTTGGAGCCAATGTTTTTCAATGGACAATAACTAATCCACCTTGTCCGCAAACCACCAGCCAGGTTACTATTACAGGAGTACCCGTACCAACGGTTGCAGCAGCAGGACCTAATCAAACCGTTTGCGGAACTACAGCTACTATGGGAGGAAATGCGGCTGCAATAGGAACAGGACTTTGGACATTAGTTAGCGGTGCAGGAATTATAACAACTCCTTCTATAGCAACAACAGGATTGACAGGACTTGGTGTTGGAGCCAATGTTTTTCAATGGACAATAAGCAATGTGCCTTGTCCGGCAACAAACAGCCAGGTAACTATAACCGGTGTGGCAAATCCGACAGTCGCTAATGCAGGACTTGCTCAAACCGTATGCGGAGCAATTGCAACTTTGGCAGGAAATAATGCGGTCGTAGGAACAGGATTATGGACATTAGTAAGCGGTGCAGGAGTTATCACAACTCCAGCATTGCCAAATTCTGGTATAACAGCTCTTGGAGTAGGACCCAATGTTTTTCAATGGACTATAAGCAATCCTCCTTGTCCGCCAACCACCAGCCAGGTAACTATTACCGGAGTTGCTCCGACAACGGTTTCCGTTGCAGGACCTGCTCAAAGTTCCTGTATTCCTTTGGCAACATTGGCAGGAAATGTGGCAGTATCAGGAACAGGATTATGGACATTAATTAGTGGTGCAGGAATAATAACAACACCAACATCCGCTACTTCGGGCATTACCGGTTTAGGAATTGGACCAAATGTATTTCAATGGACAATAACCAATCCTCCCTGTCCGCCATCTTCCAGCCAGGTAACGGTTACAGGAGTTGCACCGCCAACGGTTGCCACAGCAGGACCCAATCAAACATTTTGCGGAAACAGTACAACAATGGCTGGAAATGTGGCTACAACAGGAACAGGGCTTTGGACATTAATAAGCGGAGCTGGAACTATTACCACTCCGGCTTCACCAACAACTGCTTTAACTGCACTTGGACCGGGAGCAGATGTTTTTCAATGGACCATCAGCAATGTGCCTTGTCTGGCGTCATCTGCACAAGTTACCATTAATGCTGTGGCTAATCCTTCACCCTCTGTGTCGGGACCTAACCAAACTTTATGTGCAACAACTGCAACATTAGCGGGAAATGTCCCGGCTTTCGGAACGGGAACCTGGGTATTAATCAGCGGTGGAGGAACCATTACGAATCCTGCTCTTGCGACATCCGGGGTTACTGCTTTAAGTGTAGGACCAAATGTTTTTCAATGGACAATAACTAATCCGCCTTGCCCGGTATCTTCCAGCCAGGTAACAATAACCAGGTCGCCAACACCAACAATCGCTAATGCCGGACCAAATCAGAACGTATGCGGAAATACAGTAACCTTGGCGGGAAATATAGCGGTGTTAGGCACCGGCACATGGACATTGGTAAGCGGAGCAGGAACAATAACCAACCCTGCTTCTCCAACATCAACAGTTACCGGTTTAGGAGCAGGACCCAATGTTTTTCAATGGACGATAGTTAGCCCTCCCTGCCCTCAAACTCAAAGCCAGGTAACTATTACACCGGTCAATCCTCCGACACCAGCAGTAGCGGGACCGAATCAAACGATTTGTGGAACCACAGCTACTATGGCAGGAAATGTTGCTATTGTAGGAAACGGGGTGTGGACACTTGTAAGCGGCAGCGGAACAATTACAAACCCGGCATTACCAAATACCGGCATTACCGGGCTTGGAGCAGGACCCAATGTTTTTCAATGGACAATATCAAATGCGCCATGCCCTGTTTCATCAAGCCAGGTAACCATTACAGGAGTTACACCACCTGTGGTTGCTATAGCCGGACCTGACCAGACCGTTTGTGGAGGATTAGCCACAATGGCTGCAAACAGTCCGTTACCGGGAACCGGGCTGTGGACAGTAATTAGTGGTTCGGGAATATTTGTTAATGCAACTGATGAAAATTCTGATGTTTCAGGGCTTACCCCAGGAGCTAATGTTTTTCAATGGACAATAAGTAATGCACCTTGCCCTACCACCAGTAGCCAGGTAACAATTACATCTGTACCTACTTCCACAATATCTAATGCAGGACCCAACCAATCGGTTTGCGGAACAACAGCCACTTTAGCAGGAAATACTGCTATTGTTGGTGTAGGAGTATGGACATTAATAAGCGGAACAGGAACCATTACCAATCCGGCATCACCCACCTCCGGGTTGACAGCACTTGGAGTTGGAGCTAATGTTTTTCAATGGACTATTTCAAATCCACCTTGCCCCATTTCATTCAGCCAGGTAACCGTTACAAGAGTGGTTCCTCCAACGATAGCCGCAGCTGGAGTTAATCAAACTATTTGTGCAGCGACTGCTACTTTAGGGGGAAATGTTGCTATTATCGGTGTGGGAACCTGGACACTGGTAAGCGGTGCCGGAACAATAACTAACCCAAATTCTCCAACCTCGGGAGTTACAGCATTAGGACCCGGAGCCAATGTTTTTCAATGGACAATAGATAATCCACCTTGCCCGCCATCTACGAGCCAGGTAACCATTACAAGTGTAATAGGACCAACAATAGCCAATGCAGGACCCAACCAAACCGTTTGTGCTGGAAATGTCACGCTTGCCGGAAACACCCCGATAATTGGAACAGGAACCTGGACCTTAATAAGCGGAGCAGGAACTATAACCAACCCTGTCTTACCCGGAACAACAGTTACCGGATTAGGCGTAGGACCCAATGTATTTCAATGGACTATCTCGAGCCCTCCCTGCCCTCCCTCTACCAGCCAGGTAACCATTAATGGAATAATTCAACCTTCTATCGCTAATGCAGGACCTAATCAAACCATCTGTGTAATAACAGCAATTATGGGCGCAAATACACCTATAGCAGGAACAGGACTTTGGACAGTAATTAGTGGAGCCGGTAACATAACCAATCCTACATCACCTAATACAACCATTACCTTTTTACCAATCGGGGTAAGTGTTTTTCAATGGACCATTACCAATCCACCGTGTCCTCCATCCATCAGCCAGGTTACTATAACAAGGCAACCGGTAACGACTGTCGCTAGTGCAGGACCACCACAAACTGTTTGCGGAACAACTGCCATTTTAGCTGCCAATATTCCTGTAAACGGTACAGGAACCTGGACAGTGATAAGCGGAACGGGAGTTTTTGCCAACCCTTTACAAAACAATACAACTGTAACAGGATTAAGTTTAGGAGCCAATGTGTTTCAATGGACCATTGTCAATCCTCCCTGCCCGCAATCTACCAGCCAGGTAACTATTACGAGTGTTACTGCTCCCACTATTGCCAATGCCGGACCAGACCAAACGGTGTGTGTGCCCAATGCTGCTTTACAAGGAAACATAGCAGTTGTTGGAATTGGAACATGGACATTAGTAAGCGGACAAGGAACCATAACTACACCGGGCTCCCCGGTATCGACAATAACAAATTTAGGGATTGGAGCCAATGTTTTTCAATGGACCATCAGTTTATTAAATTGCCCATCGTCAACCGACCAGGTAACCATTACAGGCATTGCAGGACCTACCATTGCCGCAGCCGGACCAACCCAATTTGTTTGCGCTACCACCACCAATTTAGCAGGAAATACCCCCATAGTAGGAACAGGACTTTGGACCCTCATTAGCGGAGCGGGCGTAATAACCAACCCCACCTTCCCTAATTCCGGGGTTACCGGTCTTGGGTTAGGAGTCAATGTATTTCAATGGACTATTACCAGTGCTCCCTGTCCGCCTTCTTTTAGCCAGGTTACAGTAAATGGAATTGATATACCAACAGTTGCCCTTGCGGGTGCTGATGCGATAGTATGCGGTCCTACCACCAACTTAGCCGGAAACACACCAGTAGTAGGCACCGGGCTTTGGACATTAATCAGCGGAGCGGGAAACATTACTACTCCAACCTCTGCAACATCTGGAATTACCGTTCTTGGAGTTGGACCAAATGTGTTCCAGTGGACTATAAGCAATCCACCTTGTCCTTCTTCTTCCGACCAGGTAACCATTACAGGGGTGGGTATTCCAACTGTGGCAGTGGCAGGACCACCTCAAACGGTATGTGGAACAACTGCTATAATGAATGCTGCTCCGGCAGTAGTAGGAGTGGGAGTATGGACGTTAATCAGCGGAGCTGGAATAATTACTAACCCTGCTTCTCCAACCACTACCATTACCGCACTTGGGTTAGGAGCCAATGTGTTTCAATGGGAAATAGATAATTTACCTTGTCCGCCCACCACCAGCCAGGTAACCATAACAAGCGTTCTTACTCCGACAATAGCTAATGCCGGACCAGATCAAACCGTTTGCGGACTGGTTGCTGCCTTAGCAGGAAATCCTCCGGCTGTAGGAACAGGAACATGGACTTTAATAAGCGGAGCGGGAACTATCACCAATCCTGCATTACCTGGTTCAGGTGTTACAGCATTGGGAGTGGGAGCCAATGTATTTCAGTGGGAAATAGATAATATTCCCTGCCCGTCTTCTACCGACCAGGTAACTATTACCAGTGTTGGGGTGCCGACAGTGGCAGCAGCCGGACCAAATCAAACGATATGCGGAACAACTGCCACCATGAATGCCACCCCGGTAATAGTGGGAGTTGGGACCTGGACGTTAATCAGCGGAGCGGGAATAATAACTTCTCCCAATTCTGCTACCTCAACAATTACAGGATTAGGAGTAGGACCAAATGTTTTTCAATGGCAGGTGGACGATTTACCTTGTCCGCCCACCACCAGCCAGGTAACTTTAACAGGAGCAATACCGCCAACGGTTGCTAATGCCGGACCCAACCAGGTTATTTGTGCCACCAACACTTCCCTTGCCGGAAACCTGGCAGTAGTGGGTGTGGGTGCATGGACATTAGTGAGTGGTGCCGGAACAATAACCAACCCTGCTTTAAATTCTACCACCGTCACCGGTTTGGGAATTGGCGCCAATGTGTTTCAATGGAGTATTACCGTTGCCAATTGTCCACCTTCTACCAGCCAGGTAACCATTACTGCCGGGGCTGTTCCGGATGTATCTGTTGCAGGTGGAAACCAAACGGTATGCGGAACCAATGCCACCTTAACCGGAAATATTCCAGTTGTAGGAGTGGGTACATGGACAGTTATAAGCGGTGCAGGAACGTTTACAAATCCAAATCTTGGAACAACAACAGTAACGGGCTTGGGAGCAGGAGCCAACGTATTTCAATGGACCATTGCCTTGTTGCCTTGTCCGCCCACTACCAGCCAGGTTACCATTACAGGGATAACACCACCAACGGTTTCCAATGCCGGACTTCCTCAAACAGTTTGCGGAACCAATGTTACCTTAGCGGGAAATACTGCCTTAGTGGGCACAGGAACATGGACAGTAATAAGCGGAACGGGAGTAATAGCTAACCCTAATGCTCCTAACACAGCCGTATCCGGGCTTACTTTCGGAGCCAACGTATTTCAATGGACGATAGACAACCCTATTTGTCCGCCTTCTTCCACCCAGGTTACCATCACCGCAGTGGACGTGCCAACGGTGTCGGCAGCAGGAGCTAACCAAACGGTGTGCGGAACCAATGCAACTATGGGAGCAAATCTTGCCACCACCGGAACCGGTGCCTGGACATTAATCAGCGGAGCGGGAACCATTACCAACCCTGCTTCGGAAACCAGTACCATCACCGCACTGGGTGTGGGACCAAACGTATTTCAATGGACCATCAGCAACCCTCCTTGCCCGGCATCCATCAGCCAGGTAACTATTACAGGAGTTGGTATTCCTACTGTGGCGGCAGCAGGCACTAACCAAACCGTTTGCGGAACTACTGCCACCTTTGCCGGAAACACAGCTTTGGTGGGAATTGGAACCTGGACATTAATCAGCGGAGCGGGAACTATTACGAATCCTAATTCTGCCACCTCCGGAATTACAGCCCTTGGAGCAGGTGCCAACGTATTTCAATGGACCATTACCAACCCTATTTGCCCTGCCACGTCCAGCCAGGTAACCATTACCGGGGTAACCCCTCCAACAATAGCTGTGGCAGGACCTACTCAAACGGTGTGCGGTACCAATGCAACATTAGCCGGAAACGCTGCCACTGCCGGAACGGGCACCTGGACATTAATCAGCGGAGCGGGAACAATTACCAACCCTGCTTCCGAAACCTCTACCATTACCAACCTGGGAGCCGGAGCCAATGTGTTTCAATGGTCAATAACCAATGCTCCCTGCCCGGCTTCCATTAGCCAGGTAACGATAAATGGAGTTACTCCTCCTACTGTGGCAGCAGCCGGACCTAACCAGTCGTTATGTGTCAACACAGGTTTATTGGCAGGAAATAATGCCCTTGTGGGAACAGGAGTATGGAGCATCATCAGCGGAACAGGCACCATTACCAACCCTTCTTCTCCTACTTCCACTTTAACCGGGCTTGGCTTAGGAGCCAACGTATTTCAATGGACCATCACCAATGCGCCCTGCCCGGCATCTTCCAGCCAGGTAACTATTACCGTGAACCCGATTCCTGTGGTTACTGTCAATTCTGTTACCGTATGTGCCGGCACACCTGCCAATCTGGTAGCAAACGGTGCCACTACTTATGTATGGAGTGCAGGTGCTGTGCCTACCGGCATCGGCACCGCCTCCGCCACACCACTCGTTACCACTTCCTATACCGTAACAGGTACTTCTTTGGGCTGTTTCTCCACTGCCGTATCCACGGTAACGGTCATTGCTTTGCCAACGGCTACTGTAACCGGGGGCGGAAGTGTATGCGCAGGTACCAACACCCCTTCTGTACTTATAACATTAACCGGAACCCCGCCCTGGAGCCTTACTTATACTAACGGAACCACTTTTACCACTGTAGCCTGTGGGGCATCGCCATATACCATTGTTACTCCACCTGCGGGAACCTACACGGTTACTGCTGTTTCTGACGGCAACTGCACGGGCACTTTCTCGGGCAGTGCTTTAGTTATTATCAACCCGTTGCCTGTTCCTTTTTTCACCGGACCTGTTTCGGGCTGCGTGCCTTATTGTGCTTCTTTTGTAAATACCAGCACCATCCTCACAGGAAGCATTACCGGCTACCACTGGAATTTCGGTTCCGGGTTCGGCAGCTTTTCTAATATGCAAAACCCAACTTTTTGTTATACCAACACCGGCACTTTCTCGGTTACGCTAACCGATACTTCCAACTTTGGCTGCATTGCCACCCTTACCGATACCGGCATGATAACCGTTTATCCTGTGCCCACTGCTGCTTTCACTGCCCCGGCAGCCACCAGCATCATTAACCCCAGTGTTCATTTTACGGACCATTCCCTGGGTGCCACCTCCTGGACGTGGGATTTTGGAGACCCGGCTTCTTTAACCAACAATGCCAGCACTGCCCAAAACCCTTCTCACCAGTATTCGCAACTGGGCACCTATTGTGTGCTTCTTACCGCCAGCAACGGGCATTGCATGGATACTACCGAAATTTGCGTTGTCATAGAGCCCGAAGTAACCTTTTACATCCCCAATGCCTTTACGCCAAACGGGGACGGAAGCAACGATGAGTTTTTTGGGAAAGGAGAAGGCATCCTCGATTACAGCATGACTATATACGACCGCTGGGGCATGCGCATCTTTTACTGTTACAACATTAACGACCACTGGAAAGGCGACTTTGCCGGAAACGAATGCCAGCAGGATGTATATGTATATGTGGTGCAACTCACCGACATCCATCACCAGGAACATAAATACATTGGAAGCGTAACGCTGGTGAGGTAGCTTATTTGTTTATTAATTGACCAGTTCATTAGTTTAATAAGTAGAATCCCCGCTTCGGAAATCAAGCGGGGATTTTTTTTATTATAAAACCAATACACCAACTAAGTGGGGCGTGGCACTTATAAGTTTTTTAAAAAACCAGACCCATTTCAGAACCAATCAACCAACTCATTTTTTTGGGCGTGCCCCCCGATGAAGAATCGGGGTCGGGCTTTCCGCTTCAATCTTTTTTGTCGCCCCGCTGTCACACTTAGCCTGTAAAAGTGCCAACGCAACAAAAAAGGATTTTCGCTGCAATCCCTCACGCTGCGCTTCCCGAAGTTCGTTCGTAATGCGTTGTTTGTTTTAACAAATAAATGGACAACCATTACTGGCATTTACATTAAAAAGACTTTATTGTAAAAAAAAAAACCAACTTGGAGGAACAATAAAAGAAATAAAAAACTGGTTATAAATAAAAAACAAAGAAAAACACAACAATGGAAAATTTTCAATTCTCTACTATTATCATCTAAGGCAACTGGAAAAGTTATTTCCCGAATTGTTGGAACAACTCCCATAGTTATTGGAACCTTTCCAATAGTTATTGGAGCCGCTCCAATAGTTATTGGAGTCGTTCCAATAGTTATGGGAACGCCTCGGCATAGTTATGGGAGCGGCTCCAATAGTTGTTGGAGCGGCTCCAATAGTTGTTGGAACGGCTCCAATAGTTGTTGGAACGGCTCCAATAGTTATGAAAATGGCTTCCTGGAGGGCAAAAACGCCTTTATAAAAGAAAAAAGCAAAGCCAACGACAGGTATATAAACATGATTTACAGTATTTTATAAATAAAAAGTAGTGATAACAATGTAATGTTACCCGATCGGGTGATTTTTTTTTAGGGAATGTACTTCAAGGTGATTAGAAGCGATAAATTTTCGTTTTAGCCCCGACCCGCGCGAAGTATCCTTTTTTTTGCCATTGCCCCGCAGGGAAAAATAAAAAAAAAAAGATACCGCGTGTGGGCGGGAGGACTCTTTACTATGAAACGGAGATGTGCCTGCTCCAAAAAAAAACGGGATTTTCTTTGCTTAGGCTAAAGTTAAAAAGTCCAAAGTCCAAGGTTACTTAGCGCAACTTTGGACTTTGGACTTTTTAACTTTAATCGTACTACCTAAATATCAATATTGGCATATTTGGCATTTTTCTCAATAAAATCTCTGCGGGGCGGCACTTCATCGCCCATTAACATGGAAAAGGTATGGTCGGCTTCCACGGCATTGTCTATGGTAACTTGACGCAACGTACGGAATTCGGGGTTCATGGTAGTTTGCCAAAGTTGTTCGGCATTCATCTCTCCCAAACCTTTATAGCGCTGCACACCAACGGTGCTTTCTTTGCCTTCGCCACCGGATAGTTCTTGTATGGCTCTTAAGCGGTCGTCTTCTGTCCAGCAGTATTTTTCGTTTTTTCCTTTTTTGACCAAATAAAGCGGTGGGGTGGCAATATAGATGTAGCCATGTTCGATGAGTTCTTTCATGTGGCGGAAAAAGAAAGTAAGAATGAGGGTGGTAATGTGGCTGCCATCTACATCGGCATCACACATAATAACCACTTTGTGGTAGCGCAGTTTTTCGATGTTCAGGGCGCGGTCGTCTTCGGGCGTACCACGAAACACGCCAAGGGCAGTAAACATGTTTTTAATCTCTTCATTGTCATAAATCCGGTATTCCATAGCTTTTTCCACGTTCAGAATTTTACCTCTTAACGGGAGTATCGCCTGGTAAGCACGGTTTCGTCCTTGTTTGGCGGTACCACCTGCGGAATCTCCCTCCACTAAATATAATTCGCACATTGCAGGGTCGGACTCGGAACAATCGGAAAGTTTGCCCGGCAAACCCGAACCGGTAAGCACCGATTTACGTTGTACCATTTCCCTGGCTTTGCGAGCCGCATGACGGGCAGTAGCAGCCAAAATAACTTTGTCAACTATGGTACGAGCTTGTTTTGGGTGTTCTTCCAGGTAGTTGTTCAGCATTTCGCTAACGGCAATATCCACGGCACCCATCACTTCGTTGTTTCCCAACTTTGTTTTGGTTTGTCCTTCAAATTGTGGCTCCTGCACTTTTACAGAAATAACAGCCGTTAACCCTTCGCGAAAATCGTCTCCGGCTATTTCCACTTTTAGTTTTTGAAGCAAACCGGATTTATCAGCATAGGCTTTCAACGTACGGGTTAACCCTCTGCGGAAACCGGCAAGGTGTGTTCCTCCTTCGTGGGTATTAATGTTATTTACATAGGAAAAAATATTTTCGGAATACGAAGAATTGTAAATCATGGCAACTTCCACCGGGATACCATTTTTTTCTCCTTCCATGTAAATAACTTCTTCAATAAGCGGTTCGCGGGTAGAATCGAGAAAAGTAACAAACTCTCTTAATCCGCCTTCAGAATAAAAAGTTTCTGTACGGTCGTTTCCTGCTTCATCTTTTTCGCGAACATCGTTCAAAATGATTCGTATTCCTTTATTCAAAAACGAAAGTTCGCGCAAACGGGCAGCAATAATATCGTAATGATAAACGGTGGTATTAAAAATAGTAGCATCGGGCTGAAAGGTTACAATGGTACCCCTGTATTCGGTCGGACCAAGTTCTTTCACCGGATACAAAGGTTTGCCGATAGAATATTCCTGTATGTATTCTTTGCCGTTGCGATGCACATTTACGGTTAAATGAGTGGAAAGTGCGTTTACACAACTTACACCTACCCCGTGCAAACCACCGGAAACTTTATAGGAATCTTTGTCGAATTTACCCCCTGCATGAAGCACGGTCATTACTACTTCCAAAGCCGATTTTTTTTCTTTAGCATGATAATCGGTTGGAATACCACGACCATCATCTTTTACGGTGATGGAATTGTTTTCGTTGATGATAACAAAAATATTTTTACAATGCCCTGCCAATGCCTCGTCAATGGAGTTATCTACCACTTCATACACCAGGTGGTGCAATCCTTTTTGCCCGGTATCGCCAATATACATGGACGGGCGCTTACGCACCGCCTCTAATCCTTCTAATACCTGGATACTATCTGCTGAATAGTCGTCTTGTTTCATTTCCTGTTCGCTCACTTTATTTTGTTTTTAGGTTAAATTTCAGCCCTTTTTTTGGGGGCAGGTAAAAGTAGCGTTTTATATTGAAATCAGTGATGTTTTGGTGAAATAAAGATGTATTATTTTATTAACACTATTTCAACGAAATGCAGGGGTAAAAAAGGCATCTTTTTTAAGGTAGCAATAGCGTAAAAAAACACCGAAAGGAAAAAGAGGAAAATGGAGAGGTTTTGGGGCGAGTTTGGAAGAAGGAGCTATTCCTCCACCCAGTCACCGTTTTTTTTAATCAACTCAATCAAGCCATCCACTGCATTTTCAGAGTTTACGTTTCGTTCCACCACTTCTTTGCCTTTGTACAAGGTAATTTTGCCAACACCGGTGCCTACATACCCGTAATCAGCATCAGCCATTTCGCCCGGTCCGTTTACAATGCAACCCATAATTCCAATTTTTATTCCTTTCAAATGCGATGTTCGGGCACGAATTTTAGCAGTGGTTTCCTGCAAATCAAATAAAGTTCTGCCACACGAAGGGCAGGAAATATATTCTGTTTTGGAAATGCGGGTGCGGGTGGCTTGCAGTATTCCAAAGGCGGTTGCATTTTGCACGTTAGTGGTAGGATGCTGGTTAGTGGTGGTAAACCATATGCCATCTCCAAAGCCATCTAATAATAAAGCCCCCACATCTGTGGACGAATAGAGTTGAAATTTTTCTTTGGAAACGTTGGAATAATTTCTTTTGATAATAACCGGGATATTTATTTTCTGTTGCATCAGTTCAATAAACATTCTTCGCTGCTCTGCCATGCCTTGTTCGTTAGCAGTTTCGAAGATTAAAATTGTTTTATTGTTATATTGTTTTATTGTTGAAATGTTCTGTAATAAATATTCTATGTTGACACTAACAAAATTTAATACTTCCGATTTGTTTTTTGCAGAAGAAAATTCTTTTGCAGAAAATAAAGGATAGCTTCTTGTTTTGTTTTCCAATTGTTCCCACACTTCGAAAGGATAGATGAATCCTAATGTTCCGGGTATCTCAAAATCCACTTTATTATTTCCTGCAAAAATATAATCACATGCCTGGTCGGTAATGTTCCATTTGTCCAGCGGAACAGAATAATTATACCCAACAGCAAACAAGGAAGCAGGGGTAATGTTTTCTTTATTACTGAAATCCATTATTACGCGCGGAACCTGGTGACCTCCAATATGATTTATTTCTGAAGTTTTTCTTCTTTCAAATTCATAAGGATTGTATGGAAGCTCTGAAGTAACAGGGGCAATGGCATTTGGAACCTGAAATTTGAAATTTGAAATCTTTTCAATCAAATGCTTTGCTACAGGAATTTCAAACTCCGGGTCTTCTGTAAGCGACACACGAACGGTATCGCCAATTCCATCTTCCAACAATGTTCCTATCCCCACAGCAGATTTGATGCGTCCGTCTTCTCCTTCCCCGGCTTCTGTTACACCCAGGTGCAACGGATAATTCATATTCAACCCCTGCATTTTTTGAATCAACATGCGGTATGCTTCTACCATTACTTTCGGATTACTTGCTTTCATGGAAAGTACAATGTTGAAATAATTATTGTCTTCGCAGATGCGTAAAAATTCCAATGCGCTTTCCACCATACCAAGCGGAGTGTCGCCATACCGGGATAAAATTCTATCACTTAAAGAACCATGATTGGTGCCTATGCGCATGGCAGTTCCGTATTCTTTGCAAATTTTTACAAGCGGGGTAAATCGTTTTCGAATGCGTTCCAGTTCTGCTTCGTAGCTATCGTTGGTATAATCTATCTCTTCAAATTTTTTCTTATCTGCATAGTTTCCCGGGTTCACTCTAACCTTCTCTACAATACGGGCAGCAAGTTCGGCAGCATTCGGAGTAAAATGTATATCTGCAATCAAGGGAGTAGTATATCCCCGTTTGCGCAACTCCTCTTTTATGTTTCTTAAATTTTCTGCTTCTTTAATACTTGGTGCAGTTATCCGGACATACTCACAACCTGCATCAATCATTCGAATGCTTTGCTCCACAGTTGCGATAGTATTCATAGTGTCGGTAGTAGTCATGCTCTGCACACGAATAGGATGGTCTCCTCCCATAGGCACATCACCAATGGTAACTACACGCGTTTTGTAACGGGAATAGTGGGTAAGACTGTTGCAATAAAGTTTAGTGTTCATAGAACAAAATTATAAATTATTACGCACCTATCCCTATGATTATTTTTATTTATATACTTGTTTAACATCTTTTATATACTTTGTTATTTTTTACTATCTTTGCATCTTAATTCTAAAACAAATGAGCGAACCTAAATTTTTTACATTTAAGAATGGTTGTGAGCCAATTAAATTAATTGGCTCAAACAAAAACATTCTTCTCAAAAAGATTGTATCTACTAATGGAAGAATACAAGATTTTAAATTAACTATTATCTGCCTTAGAAAAGCAGATAATACATCCAGTTCTTTTCCTATGACTATATCCACATTTCCGAATTTTAAGCAGCCCGCAAACGATATATCCGCTATCCTTGACAAACATCTTTTATATACCGAATGGGATGAAGTAGAAATAGTTCCATCGTTAATTACTGATAAGTATAATGAGTTTGATTTTATCATTACTTATGTTAATCTTTAATTAATCCATATTCTGTACTACCATTATTTACATTTTTTTTGTAAATTACTCCGTAATAGTGAAGCGTTTCCATAAGTTCTTCCCATTCGTTATCCTTTATTGTTAGAGAAAG
>JANYDQ010000326.1 GCA_025363555.1 Bacteroidota bacterium
AGATGATGATGGAAAACCAAAATCCAACCGCTTTTATAACTGGTGTATATTTCGGATGATTTAGCCCTAATGTTTGAAAAGAAGATTGAAAGCCATGTAGCAAGTGGTAGCACAATGAAATTACTCCAAGAATATAAATAACCACTACCCACCAAATATGAAATACTTCCTGCATCACAGCATACAGGTTTTCATTTCCATTAGAGTCGGTACCCGGTAAGCCAGTGAAACGGGACTTTACCCAGAAGTGGGCAAGATGGATAATTAAGAATATTAATAATAAGCTGCCCAATATTCCCATGGAGCGCGAATACCATTTGCTGTTGGCATTGCCATTATTCATTGCATATTTCACCGGGCGGGCTTTGTTATTTTGCATGGTAAGTATTAATGCCTGAATCATGTGGAGAATTAATCCGGCAAATAAAACATATTCCATTACTTTAATAATGGGGTTGGTAGCCATGAACTTCGCTCCTTCATTGAATAATAAACCACCATCGTTGAAGAAAATAAATGAATTGAGAAAGCAGTGAACAACAAGAAAAGAAATCAGGAATAAGCCTGTTAAGCCCATTAACAGCTTTTTGCCAAGTGATGATTGTAAAAATTTACCGGAGGTAGCACTCATAATGAATAGATATGTATTGGTTCTGAATATTAATTTTTCCGATACAAATGTATAACTCAAATTGAACTCTGACAAGGAAATAATTATTATTGTTTGTCAGTTTGTATAAATTTTATTTGCACTTTTGAACTTCTAAAAAAATAATGATATGAAATACACACCCATTGATGCCAATTTATTTATCGAAAACCGCAAGCGTTTTGCTGCGAAACTGAAACCAAAATCAATTGCTTTATTTGTAAGCAATGATATAATGCCTACCAATGCTGATGGTGCAATGGGGTTTACACAAAACTCCGATTTGTTTTACCTGACAGGTGTGGACCAGGAACAAACTATTTTGCTGATTTATCCTGATGCAATAACAGGCTCACAAAAGGAAATTTTATTTGTTCGCGAAACAAGTGAAACTATTGCAATATGGGAAGGAGCGAAGCTGAACAAATCGGAAGCAACCAAAGTTTCGGGTATAAAAACGGTTCATTGGTTCCATCAATTTGAAGCAATATTACAGCCGCTTATTTTCCAGGCAGAGAATATTTATTTGAACAGCAACGAGCATACCCGCAGATACATTGATGTGGAAACCGCCCAGGTGAGCTTCAATAAAATTATCATGGCGAAATATCCGTTGCATAAGTTTGAACGCAGCGCTCCAATTATGCATTCGCTTCGTGCCATCAAATCTTCGTATGAGGTAGATATGATTCAGCAGGCATGTAATATTACCGAAAAAGGATTTCGCAGGTTGTTGAAATTTGTAAAACCAGGAGTGATGGAATACGAAATAGAAGCAGAATTAATTCATGAGTTTCTTCGTAATCGTTCTAAAGGATGGGCTTACGGACCTATCATTGCATCGGGTGCAAGTGCCTGTGTATTGCACTATGTAGATAATAACAAAGAATGCAAAGATGGGGATGTGATATTGTTGGATGTGGCGGCAGAGTACGGAAATTACGCAAGCGACTTAACCCGTTGTCTGCCTGTAAATGGCAAATTTACAAAACGTCAGAAAGATGTTTATAATGCTGTTTTGCGTGTTATGAAAGCCGCTACAGCAATGCTAACAGTTGGAAATTTAATTCCTGAATATCACAAAGCAGTGGGATTATTGATGGAAAAAGAATTAGTTGATTTAGGATTATTAACTATGGATCAAATCAAAAATCAAAACCCTGACATGCCGGCTTACAAAAAATATTTTATGCACGGCACTTCTCACTTTTTAGGTTTAGATGTACATGACATAGGTGATTTTAACCGTAAACTTGAAGCAGGAATGGTGTTTACCTGTGAGCCGGGAATTTATATTCCGGAAGAAAATTTAGGTATTCGTTTGGAAAATAATATTCTTGTTACTAAAGACGGACCAAAAGATTTGATGAAAAATATTCCGCTGGAGGCAGAGGAAATTGAATCTCTAATGAATTAACAGACCTCACCCCTTTATCCCCTCCCCTTGAAAAAAGGGGAGGGGGAGGTAGGTGAGAAACTTAAAATACCTCACACTTGAGGAAGCGTCACCCCTCTCCTTTTTTCAAGGAGAGGGGCTGGGGGTGAGGTATTACGAAAGAATTTAGAATTTCCCTTCTATGTTAAAAACTGCTGAATTCAAAAAGATAAAAGTCCGCTACAGCGATACCGGCAAAGGACGTGTAATCGTATTGTTACATGGCTTTTTGGGTTCGCACGAAGTGTGGGATGCTTTTATAAAAACTCTTTCCAAAAAATTTCGTGTCATTGCTATTGACCTTCCCGGACACGGGGAAACGCTTGCTATTGGCTATTATCATAGCATGGAATTGTTGGCACAAAGTGCAAAAGCAGTGTTGGACAAAGCCGGAGTTAGGCGGTATGTTATTGCAGGACATTCCATGGGTGGCTATGCTGCATTGGCTTTTGCTGAATTGTATCCCGAAAATGTAAGCGGGCTGTGTTTGGTTAATTCTACTTCTTATGCTGACACAGACGAAAAGAAAAAAGACCGACAGCGGGTAATTAATCTGGTAAAAAAGGAACACCGTCATTTTGTAATAGAAGTAATTTCTTCTTTATTTGCTCCTGAAAATGTAAAGAAGCTGAAAAAAGAAGTAGCCAAAGCAAAACATATTGCTCAAAAAACTTCTGTGCAATCTATTATTAACAGCCTGGAAGGAATGAAAGAGCGCAAAAGCAGGGATTTGATTTTAAAGTTTGCCACTTACCCCATACTCTTTATTATTGGTAAAAAAGATACTGTTATTAATTACGAAACCATGTTCCCCCAAATGGGTTTGTGTAAATTTCCTTCTGTTTTGATGCTGGATGATGCCGCCCACATGGCATTTTATGAAGCCCCGAAAGAAACCGTTAACGAATTGCAGACGTTTGCTTTGAGATGTTTTAGGAAAGCGGAGGAAGAGAGTTAATTGGGTTAGCAGCTTAACTATTTCTGGCGGCATTTTGGAAAGCCTGATTTTATTAGAATAGAGGATTACAAATCCTTTACTCTTGGGTCGTGATTGCAAGTCTCGACCAGCGGGGTAATCATTTGTCTTCAAAGTCAGTGTTGAAGGGCAATTTAAAATGAGATATGTTTTCAGTTGATTTACTTGGTATAATCACTCCTGTAACAGAATTAGTGTCCACAACTTCAAAAGTTAAATTGTCAAACCAAATTTGCCCCGTCCCTGATATCGCACCACCATAAGCCATATTTATAGCATTTGATGGAACATTTAAAACAATATCGTATTTTTTCCAATCATTCGTTCCTCGTATTGACCTATCTCTTATCCCTTCCTTCATATTGTCAAATATTGCTGCAAAGGTGTCCGTTTTAACATCAATCCTTAGCCAAAGTCCTGCCCAACCATCAACTTGTTCTGTTTTTAACATTCCTGTCATACGAACTCTTTTACCGAGAAACTTGTCAGGCAGGCAGTCTTGCATTAATGTTACAAAACTTTTTTCTGAAATATTTCTTTGCACTGTTCCATACTGACTAATTGTTTTCTGAATTTGTCGTACACGAATTCCTTTTAAAATTTCTCTTGTTTTTATAGTTGCTGCATTTTTACCGTCCTGTCCAGCACCTTTATCAATACCAATGTTAAACATAGAGGTTGAATCACCTGTCACAAACCAACCTTTCGGGAGTTCAAAATCTGTTTCAGGAGTTTCATTGTTTTCAGGTCTGCACGATACTAGTAATAATATTATCCCTACAAATAACATAGCTAAAAGATTTTTTGTTCGTTTCATTTTTTATTGTGTTTGTTAAGTTTGTATTTTACGATTCAAGTCAGCTCGTTACTCTCATTACCTATAACATTCCTGTTTAAGCAACCTTCTTACGTATATTTCTGTTATATCTTCCACAAAACTACAAAAACTTTCGTACATCCTCCTTAAAAGTCAAAACTCCCAGTTAGGTATTTTTTTTATACTTATATATAAGGTATAGCAATTTCACCTAACCGGTTTTCAAAACCTAATACGTCATTGCGAGCTTTTCGCGAAGCAATCTCAACCTGCATGGGATTGCTTCGCGAAAAGCTCGCAATGACGATGTACCAAAAATATCCCTAAAACTCACTCTTTTATACATATATATAAGGTGTAGCAATTTCACCTAACAGGTTTTTAAA
>JANYDQ010000337.1 GCA_025363555.1 Bacteroidota bacterium
AAAATGTTCTAACAACTCTTGAGGAAAAAACAATCCTAACGCTTCTTTATCCATTGCCATTTTTGTGGCAAAAATAAGGCTTTTTCCTTTTTACTCCCTTTAAAATGTCGTTGACCCCTAATTTAAGAGGGGTGAAGGATGTGAAATTTTTTCTCTTTAGGTTAGAAAAGCTCTTCGCTTAATTTTTTTACTCCCTACAAAATTACGTTGACCCGATACTTCGCGCGGGTCGGGCGCAGTTTTAAAACGTATCACATTGTCTGAACATTTTAAGTACGCTTTTCCAGTTACCAAAAAAACAAAGAGTTTTACGAGCTCACTTCAGGAAACGCAGCATGAGGGATTGTAGCGGAAATCCTTTTTTGTTGCGTTGGCTTTTTATTGGATGTGGTACGTAAGCGGGGGGACAAAAAAGATTGAAGCGGAAAGCCCGACCCGCAGGGGCACGCCAAATAAGAAAGTTTATTATTTTTAGAAACCTCCAAAGGGGCAAAAAAGCCCCTTCGGAGGATAGTGCGATTGCGGAACAAAAATTTTATACCAATGTGTTGTTCATCAGTTTTCCGCTATTCATTAATTTTTGCAGGTGAGGTTCAAAAACAACATCGTTAATTAATTTAATATGCCCTACATGATGACAATCTGTTCCAAGAAATGAAATCATGTTTTTATCTATCATTTGCTCGGCTATTTTTTTTGTTGCCATAGAATAGTACCCAGTAAGCGAATTAATATTCATTTGCAGAAAAATACCTTTGTCAACAAAATCTTCATATTTGGTAAAATCGGTATGCCAGAAATTGTATCGTTCGGGATGAGCTAAAATGGGCTTGTATCCCATAGTTTGCATTTTAAAAACAATATGATGTAAATTATCAGGCGGATTCATGTAAGAAATTTCGAACAGCAAATAATTATTTCCAAAGGTGAGTAATTTTTCTTCGTTCAATTTACGCTCAAAATCAAAATCAATATAATATTCTGATGCAGCATCCATTTCAATGGGCACTGCTGCCTGTTCCAGGGCAAACTTTACAGACGACATGCCGCCAAGGATATTTTCGGGAGTATTTTTATAATAATCGCTCATAATATGCGGGGTGGTAATTACTTTTTTGTAACCCAACTTGTGCATACCTGTAATCATTTCCACACTATCTTCCATGGTTTTGGCACCATCGTCTATTCCGGGAATAAAATGAGAGTGCATATCAACTGCCACTAAAGATAAATCTACCGGGGTTTCCAGTCGTTTTACTTTTTTAAATCTGCTAAATAGTCCCAAAGAGTTTAATAGTTTGTTGTTTCTTGTTTGTAGTTTGTTCTTTGACTGTTTGTTCTTTGACTGTTTGTTGTTTGTTGTTGCAGTTTGTAGTTTGTTGCTTGTTTTTTGTATTAACCACAACCTCTAAAACCACAAACCTTTTAAAAACCACAAACCTTTTAAACTACAATCTTGTTTCCTTTAAACCATTCTAATGTATATTTTAAACCCTCTTCAATTTTTATAACCGGGCTATACTCCAAATTGGTTTTTGCTTTTGAAATATCCGCTAAAGAATCTCTTACATCCCCTGCCCTTTCGGCTTTATAAACTGATGTTATGTTACTTCCCACTAACCTGTTTAATATTTCCGTTAACTGGTTTAATGAAATTCTTTCGCCAACGGCAATATTATACACATCGCCCTCAGTATTTATATTACCAGCAAACATAGCTTTAATATTTGCCTGTACCGCATTGGCAACAAAAGTAAAATCCCGCGTTTGGTTGCCGTCTCCGTTTATGGCTGGCGACCTGTTATTTAGTAAAGCATCTATAAATAAAGGTATAGCTGCTGCATATTCTCCTTTAGGGTTTTGTCGGGGTCCGAAAATATTAAAATAGCGTAAGCCTATAATTTCCATGTTATAGGTTTTAGAAAATATTCCACCATACAATTCGTTGGTCATTTTAGAAACAGCATAAGGAGATAATTGCCTGCCAATTTGATTTTCTACTTTGGGTAAAACAGGACTATCGCCATATACCGAAGAAGAACTTGCATATACCACCCGCTTTACTTTTGCATCGCGGGCAGCAATGAGCATATTTAAAAAGCCGGTTGCATTTACATTATGAGTAGCAATAGGATTTTGTATAGACCGCGGCACCGAACCCAATGCAGCCTGGTGAAAAACATAATCTACTCCTTTGCATGCTTTACCGCAATCCGCACTATTGCAAATATCACCGTTGATAAAAGTGAAGTTTGATAATGATAAAAAGGATTTAATATTTTCTTCAAAACCGGTTGCTAAGTTATCTAATACTACTACTTTTTTTGCATTGTGCTCCAGGAGGTACTCAACAATGTTAGAGCCAATAAACCCTGCACCGCCTGTAATAAGAAATGTTTTGTCGGAAATGTTTTTTTTATGAAATGCTGTTGTGTACATAATTTTTTTTGAGTCTAAAGTAAAAAGTATGAAACAAATTGCACAATAACTTACTTTGTACTTTCTACTTCATGCTAAAGACTTCTTTTTACCTTTTAACGTATTGCTCGTTGTAATATTTCTTATAATCTCCGGAAGTAACATTGTTTAACCACTCCTGGTGAGAAAGAAACCAGTCCACCGTTTTTTCCAATCCTTCTTCAAACTGTAATGACGGTGTCCACCCCAGTTCGTTTTTTAATTTAGAAGAATCAATAGCGTAACGCAAATCGTGTCCTGCGCGGTCTTTTACAAATGTAATCAGTTTTGCCGACTCACCTTCCGGTCTTTGTAATTTCTCATCCATTATTTTACAAAGCAACCGAATTAAATCAATATTTGTCCATTCGTTATGCCCGCCAATATTATAAGTGGTTCCGGCTTTTGCATTATGAAAAATCACATCTATTGCGTTTGCATGGTCTTCTACAAACAACCAATCGCGAATATTTTCGCCTTTTCCATAAACAGGAATTGGTTTATTATTTTTAATATTATAGATAGAAAGAGGAATTAGTTTTTCAGGAAAATGGTAAGAGCCATAGTTATTTGAACAATTAGAAATAACAGTATCTAAGCCAAACGTATCGTGATAAGCACGGACAAAATGGTCGGAACTGGCTTTGGATGCAGAGTAAGGACTGTGAGGGTCGTAAGCAGTCGTTTCAGTGAACATCCCTGTTTCGCCTAAAGTACCATATACTTCATCCGTGGATACATGATAAAAACGAAAGTCAAGCGGTGTTTTTTCATTGTTAAGGTGCTGAAACCAATAGGCTTTAGAAGCATTTAAAAGATTAACTGTGCCAATTACATTTGTCATTACAAATTCCAAAGGATTACTGATGCTTCTATCCACATGGCTTTCGGCAGCTAAGTGAATAACTCCGTTAAATTTGTGTTGAGAAAAAAGTTCATTTACAAAAGCAGCATCCACAATATCTCCCTTTATAAAACTGTAATTAGGTTTGTTTTCAATATCACTTAAATTAGCAAGGTTACCTGCATAAGTCAACTTATCTAAATTAACAATTTGATAGTCGGGATATTTATTTACAAATAATCGAACAACGTGTGAGCCTATAAAACCTGCACCTCCGGTAATTAATATTTTTTTCATTTATTTATAATTTACAAATTCGTTTTAATTTGGTATTCTTGCTTAAAGGCTCCAATACGTCAGCTCTTTAATTTTTCCTCGTAATATTCCTTTCACATCCACCAGTATTCCGCCTTCCGAAAGTATGGATTTAAAATATGCTTCATCCAGTTGTAAATATTCTTTGTGATTAACACACACCACTACCGCATCGTATCCCTTTCCAATGGTCTTTGCCAGTTCAAAACCATATTCGTGTTTTAATTCATCCGAATCGGCATAGGGGTCCACCACATCTACCTGCACACCGAATGATTTGAATTCTTTTATTACATCCGAAACTTTTGAATTGCGAATATCACTTACATTTTCTTTAAAAGTAGCACCCATAACCAATACACGCGATACAGTCAAATTCTTTTTTGCTGCAATTATTTTTTTAACCGTTTGTTTTGCTACATAAAATCCCATTGAATCGTTTACATACCTGCCTGAATTAATTACGCGTGAATGATAACCTAATTCTTCCGCTTTGTGAGTTAAATAATAAGGGTCCACACCAATACAATGCCCTCCTACAAGACCCGGAGAGAATTTGAGGAAGTTCCATTTTGTTCCGGCAGCATCCAGCACATCAAAGGTATTGATGCCGATTCTGCTGAATATCATGGACAATTCATTCATCAGCGAAATGTTTACATCGCGTTGTGTATTTTCAATTATTTTTGCTGCTTCTGCCACTTTTATGGAAGTAGCTCTATGCACACCAGGTTCTACAATAATTTTATAAGTTTCCGCAATTACTTCCAGCGATTCTTCATCGCAACCCGACACTACTTTCAATATTTTGGTAATGGTATGTTCCTTATCACCCGGGTTAATTCTTTCGGGAGAATAGCCCACCTTAAAATCAGTTTTAAATTTTAACCCCGATACTTCTTCTAATACAGGAATGCAATCTTCCTCCGTACAACCAGGATAAACAGTAGATTCGTAAACTACATAATCGCCTTTTTTTAAGGCTTTGCCAACCGATCGGGAAGCACCCAGCAAGGGTTTTAAATCCGGGCGATTGAATTCGTCAATAGGGGTGGGAACAGCAATGATAAAAAAGTTTGCCGATTTTAACACATCAATAGATACAGTAAATTCAACATCACAATTTTCAAAATCTTTTGCTTCCAGTTCCTGCGAAGGGTCAATGTTATTCTGCATCAATTTTACCCTTTCTTCGTTAATGTCGAAACCAACTACTTTAACTTTTTTGGCAAAAGCAAGAGCGATGGGTAAGCCCACATAGCCAAGCCCGATGACAGCGATTTTTGCCTCTTTGTTTTTAATTTTATTTATCATGATTTTCTGTTCTCTTTTCTTAATGAATAAATACGTTCAATTATATCCACTACTTTCAAGCCGTCCATGGCATTGGTAGTTTCGGTAGTTCTGCCTTTTAAGGTATCAATAACATTTGCAATAACCTGCGGATGATTATTTGCCGAACCTTTATACCCTCCATAATCATTTGCTTCGTTGGTAGGTTTAAACGCAGGTAGCGTATAATCTTTGATATTACAATATTCCACTTTATCCAGATATTGTCCCCCTACTCTCACACTTCCCTTTTCGCCTATGATGGTAATACTGCTTTCAAAATTTTTATCCCAAACTGCTGTGGAGTAACTGATACTTCCCATTCCGCCATTTACAAAATTAAAATTAACAAACCCGCTGTCTTCAAATTCGGTGAGCTTAGCGTGTGTAAAATCGTTGAAGCGAGCTTGTATGTCTTTAATATCACCAAACAACCAATATATAATATCTATAAAATGAGAGAACTGGGTAAACAAAGTACCACCATCTAAAGCCTGCACACCTTTCCAACCTCCGGGCAGATAATATCTTTCATCCCTGTTCCAAAAACAATTAAGCTGCACCATAAATATATTGCCCATCACTTTCGATTCCACCATTTTCTTCAGCCATGCCGAAGGAGGAGAAAACCTGTTCTGCATTACACAAAATACTTTTTTGTTTTTTTGCAATGACATACCAATAATCGATTCGCATTCTGCTTTGGTAAGCGCCATAGGTTTTTCGCAAACAATGTGTTTTCCCGCATTGAGTGCTGCCAGCGAATGTTTAGTGTGTAACCCGTTCGGGGTGCATATATTCACCACCTCTATTTCCGGGTGAGCCTCCAGAAGCTCTTCAATGCTCAAATAATAATGTTCTTTTACATGTATTAAATCCAATTTTTCACGCGGGTGATGGTCGCAAACTGCCACCAGTTCAGCTTCTGCATTTCTGCGAATCATTTCCGAATGTCGTTTGCCAATGTTACCCTGCCCAATTACAGCGAATTTAATTTTCGTCATTTACGTTTTGGTAACTCTTTCGTTTTTTAATTTATACTTCACTTTACTTTCAGAACATAGTGCATTTCCATCCTCATCAAAATTCAGGCGATGCCCGTATTCGCTTACCCAACCCAACTGTGTTGCAGGGTTTCCCACCCACAAGGCATAGGGCTGAACGTTTTTTGTAACCACTGCTCCTGCACCAATAAAGGCATATTCTCCAATAGTGTGCCCGCAAACAATAGTTGCATTTGCTCCAATAGTAGCGCCTTTGCCAACATGCGTTTCAGCATATTCGCTTTTTCTATTGATGGCACTTCTTGGATTGATAACATTTGTAAACACCATGGAAGGTCCCAAAAACACATCATCATCAACCGTTACCCCAGTATAAATAGAAACATTGTTTTGCACCTTTACGTTTCTTCCTAATACCACCAGGGGAGAAATTACCACATTCTGACCTATGTTGCACTCCTCGCCAATAATGCAGCCTGGCATGATATGAGAAAAATGCCAGATTTTTGTTCCCCTGCCTATTTTACAACCTTCATCAATAATAGCACTTTCGTGTGCGAAGTAATCCATTTGTTTATTTCTTATGAGCCTCTTCAGAGGAACTATATTAAAACTGGCGGTGTTCGGTTTTATTCAATTCGGTTTTAGATAAGGATTTAAAATAGTTGTATGTAATTTTTAATCCTTCTTCCCTGCTTACTTTAGGCTCCCAGCCTAATATTGACCTTGCTTTTGTTATATCGGGTTTGCGTTGTTTGGGGTCGTCTTGCGGTAAAGGCAAAGAGATTAGTTTTTGAGTTGTACCTGTAAGTTTTATTATTTCTTCTCCAAATTCTTTTATGGAAATTTCACTCGGATTACCAATGTTCATTGGTTGAGTGTAATCGCTCATCAGCAACCGATAAATGCCTTCCACCAAATCATCGACATAACAAAAGGAACGCGTTTGAGAACCATCACCAAACATGGTTAAGTCTTGGCCTCGCAATGCCTGCCCTATAAATGCAGGTAATACCCGCCCGTCATTCAACCGCATTCTTGGTCCGTAAGTATTAAATATCCTGATAATACGGGTTTCCAAACCATGAAAAGTATGATACGCCATGGTCATTGCTTCCATAAAACGTTTGGCTTCATCATACACTCCACGAGGACCAACTGGATTTACATTTCCCCAATATTCTTCTGTTTGCGGATGAACTAAAGGGTCGCCATATACTTCGGAAGTGGAAGCAACCAATATTCTTGCATTCTTTGCCTTGGCTAAACCAAGCAAATTATGAGTGCCGAGCGAACTTACTTTTAAGGTTTGAATAGGGATTTTTAAATAATCAATGGGCGAGGCAGGAGATGCAAAATGTAAAATATAATTCAACTCACCGGGAACAAATACAAATTTGGAAACATCGTGATGATAGAATTCAAAATGCTCCAGCTTCATCAGGTGTTCAATGTTTTTCAAATCTCCTGTAATAAGGTTGTCCATCCCTATAACATGGAAACCTTCTTTCATAAATCTGTCGCAAAGATGAGAACCTAAAAATCCCGCTGCACCTGTAATTAAAACTCTTTTCATGTTATTCTGGTAAATTTTTCAAATCAAGTTTGTCTTTATCTCTACCGGTTTCTTTCTTATTTATTCTTAAATGATGTAATCTTATAAAGTTTATTTTCTCACCTTCAAATGTAACTTCTTTTCTTTCTTTGGAGGCTTCATCAAATTCTAATCTCAACATTGTTCACGTTTAACGATTGTATAAACTCTTTGAAATCCTGGCTTAAGTCCATTGTGCGTTAGTTTTATTGTTAAATCTCTAAGTGATTCCAATGCTGAAAGCCTTTCTGCTTCTGTTTTAGTAAGCCAATAATCTAAATCATTTGGCTCTTCTCCGAACTTATAAATCCTTACAACTTTTTCCATTTATTTTACCGTTTCTCTTCTTTTTCATTGGCTTTTTATTGTGTTTGTTTCATATTGTTATTCTTCAAAAAAATAAAGGCAGAAACTTTAATCCTGCCTTTATACTTAATCCTTAATTTTTAATTTTTATTCTCCTTTATCTCAGTTTAAAATTTTGTTTCACGGTGTGTCCTTGTTTTACTTCAATGGGGGGAACAGTTTCTGAGAGAGTTCCATCAGTAGCACTCGGGGTTGTAACCCCGTGCGGAAATTTGATGGCGCGGTAACTTCCATCCAAAAATGATTTAACAGAAATGCCTTGAGGTGCAAAACTAACAGTCGCATTATACACCGGGGTTATTCCATCAGAGGCATATACAAAGCCTTCTATAACGGTGGTGCCGTGTGGCAGATATACAATTTCGCGGGCTATATACCACACAGCATATTCATCGTGATGCGCCGCAAAGAGCGTATTTACTATCGGGTCGCACATTTCGGTGAGTATGCGTTTTCCTTCTTTTACAAAGGGATGAATGTTGGCGTTCTGCACTTCTCGCTCGTTGCGGGCGTCTATTGGTGCATTTTGTACTTCAAGAAATTTGGTAAGTTCTGTATTGGTGTCCGAAAGATTTGTGCTTGTTGCGCCAAAATCGGCTAATAAGGTGATGATTGGGGTTACTACACCTATAATGCCTTGGGTAAATGCTTGCATTTCTACATAAGTTGTATGTAATATTTGCGAAAGCGAAAAATTTACTTTCGCTTTTTTCACAGGGTCTGCTGTGGTTGGTGCGCTGTAGTATGCACTGGCAGCTGATGTGATGGTGAATAACTGATGAGCCAATGTGTCGAATTTGTTTTGTTTGTCAACCGCATTTCCGGAAATGGGTGAGCCGGAAGCGTTTTCGGCAGCTATGATTTCTTGAATCTGGGTTTGTACCAAGCCCATCGGTACTACCAATGCGGGGCGTAGGGTTGGGAAGTTGTAGTCTGCATTCATATAGGTGCTGTACACTGTGAGCAGCATGTTTTTGCCTTCTTTGTCTGTTCTTCTCATTGTAAAAAATTATTAATTGGTTATTATTTTTTTTGACAGTGCAAATGTATTATTATTTTGAATGCTGTTATTAAATTATTTGTGAATTAAACAATTTGTTAATTTGTTAATTTGTTAATTTGTCAATTTGGGGATTTTGGGAAAGGACGAAAGGGACGGGAAGGACGGTTGGGGAATTGGTGGATGAGGGTTGATTTTCTATTGAGTGACTTTGGGTTTTATTGGAGTGACGGGGGTGGTTTGGTGGTGAACGGGGTGATTATTGGTGTGACTTTGGGTTTTATTGGAGTGACTTTGGATTTTATTTGTGGGGTATTTGGTGATTATTGGAGTGACTTTGTGTTTTATTGGAGTGACTTTGGGTTTTATTGGGGTGACGTGGTATTTTATTGGAGTGACTTTGGGGAATATTTGGGTAACTTTGGGTTATGTTGTTGGTAATGAATGAATTTGGAAATTGGTGGGGGATTTAACCGCAGAGAAAAGGGGGGAAATGGGAGAGGTGTTTTGAAAGGACTAATGGGACTTTGGGGACTTTTTGGGGAGGGGATGGAAGTTAAAAATTATATACCTGATTGCCCGAGTATTCCCAAAATTCAAAACCAAATGCTTCAATAGCGGGGTTTGACATTTTAAGTCCACCAGAAACTAATGTACTTAATCTACTAAATGCGGTTGTTGCTGTTATGGTTGGAGGTGCTGTTGATTGTTTATTAAAAAAGCAACAATGCCTATTTGTGTGAGAATTTGCAAAGGTTGTTATTGAGGGAACGTTCATTATTAAAGTTAATGAGGATAATAATTGGGAAATTGCATTTGTTCTGACTTTGGCTTTTGGTTTCCTATCTTTAAGTTCATTCAAAAGAAAATGAGTTTGATTTGATGTATGAATAATTAAATCACATCTTTCTTTTCTATGTTGAAAGGCTGGTGGTAAGCCAGTAATAAATTTGTCGTAATTAATGATTGTAATAGTGGAGGAATTAGGGTTTCGATAGGCAGCCATTCCGTTTCCAGGCATGAGATGAAGTTGCGTTTCTCTATGTTCATCATCCTCAATTTCGAAGTATTGAGCATTTGTATTTATGCTGATGTTTGTTGTTGTTGAAGGGGGCAAATGATAGTGTGCGATGAAATCATTTCTTAATAATGTTTCCATAGACTAATCAAGTTTTGCATATTGGTCATAAGTATTGTTAATGATTTCGGAAAGGGGGTTTGTATTTACCAATCGCTCGTTCTGAGCCATTAGGTTTTCAAGTTTGCCGTTAACAACTTGGTAAACTGCTAAGTTGTCATAATTGATTTTAGCACCATTTATGAGTTTTCCTTTATCAAAAGCTTTTATAAGC
>JANYDQ010000338.1 GCA_025363555.1 Bacteroidota bacterium
CATAGCCATCTCTACTACTAACAATGCTGCAGGAACATATTATGCATATACATTTACTTCTGCGAATTTCCCTGATTATTTAAAATTCTCAATCTGGCAAAATGGTTATTATATGACCTCTAACCAAGGCGGCAGAATGTATGCTTTTGAAAGAGATCAAATGCTTTTAGGAAATGCAGCTTCAAGAGAAGTAACAGCTACATTCCTTCCTGGTCCGACAAGTGGTTTTTATTGTCCGCTTCCTGCTGATGCTGACGGAGGATTGCCTCCATCAAGTGCAGGATTGCCTTTATTCGCATATTCTGACAATGCCTGGGGTGGCGGATTAATTGATGGTATTCAAATCTGGACAATGACAGTTAACTGGGTTCCTGCTACACCAACTGCAACTATTGCGGCTACTAAAACAGGTGCCAGCGCTCTTGCTCTTGCTGCATTTGATGCTTCTTACGATCCTTCCTGGAATGATGTATCTCAACCAACCCCTTCCAGTCAAAAATTAGATGGCATTGGCGGAACATTGATGTTCAGGGCTCAATATAAAATATGGCCCACTTATAATGCTGCTGTTTTAAGTTGGGCGGTAAAAATAAGCGCCACTCAACGGAGTATTAAATGGTGCGAATTGAGACAAACGGGTGGTGTTTGGTCTATATACCAACAGGGAACTTATGCTCCGGATAATGATACCCGGTGGATGAGCAGTATTGCTATGGATAACAATGGCTCTATTGCTTTATGTTATATGAAAGCGAACTCTTCGTCCGTTTATCCTTCTTTATATTACTGCGGAAGAAGAAGCTGCGACCCCCTGGGTACTTTACCCATAACGGAAACATTGGCGAAAGCCGGAACTGCGTCACAGCCTACTTCGGTGGGAAACAGGGATGGAGATTATTCTGAAACCTGGCTGGACCCGGACGGAATTACTTTCTGGCACACGGGCATGTATATGGGTTCGGGAGGCAGTGAGCAAACACAGGTCTATTCTTTTCAAATAACCCCATGTTCTTTACAGGCAGGCGTTTCCATAGCATTGACAGCAGGCACCAATCCGGAATGTGCCGGTGCTTCTGCAACTTTTACAGCTACTCCCGCCAATGGCGGTACTTTACCTTCTTATCAATGGAAAGTGAACGGGGTAAACGTAGGAACCAATAGCCCTACTTATACCACCACTACTTTAACCACCGGACAAATAGTTACCTGTGTGATGACTTCCAATTTATCCGGGGTTACCGGAAATCCTGCTACTTCCAATGCCATCACTATGGTGGTAACGGCAAATGTTACTCCTGCTGTTTCCATTGCTTTAACCACAGGAACTAATCCTGAATGTTCAGGTGCTTCGGTTACCTTTACAGCAACACCTACCAATGGCGGAACTCCTGCTTATCAATGGAAAGTAAACGGGGTGAATGCAGGGACTAACAGTTCTACTTTTACTACTACTACACTAACCAACGGGCAAATAGTAACCTGTGTGATGACCTCTACCGCTATCTGTGCTAATCCTTCTACTGCAACATCTAACGGAATTACAATGGTGGTAACGACAAGCGTTACCCCTACAGTTACGATTGCTTTGACAACTGGAACTAACCCAGAATGTGCAGGTGCATCGGCTACCTTTACGGCAACTCCTACTAATGGTGGAACGCCTTCTTATCAATGGAAAGTAAACGGTGTGAATGCAGGGACTAATAGTGCTACTTTTACCACTACTACTTTAACCAACGGGCAAATAGTAACCTGCGTGATGACTACTACTGCTGCTTGTCCTTCTTCGGCTACAGCCACATCTAATGCAATAACCATGGTGGTAACGACAAGCGTTACCCCTACAGTGGCGATTGCATTGACAACAGGAACTAACCCAGAATGTCCGGGTGCTTCTGCCACATTTACAGCTACTCCTACCAATGGTGGAACGCCTTCTTATCAATGGAAAGTAAACGGTGTGAATGCAGGGACAAATAGTGCCACATTTACCACCACCACATTAACCAACGGGCAAATAGTAACCTGTGTAATGACATCTAACGCTGCCTGTGCCAGCGCTTCCACTGCTACTTCAAACGGAATAACCATGGTGGTTTCATCAAGCGTTACCCCATCAGTTTCCATTGCCTTAACAACAGGAACCAATCCTGAATGTGCAGGTGCATCTGCTACTTTTACCGCTACTGCTGTAAACGGGGGCAACATTCCTTCGTTTCAGTGGAAAGTAAACGGGGTGAATGCAGGAACCAACAGTGCCACCTTTACCACCACTACGCTTACCAACGGACAAATTGTTACCTGCGTAATGACCAGTACTGCCGGCTGTGTTAGCCAGCCAACTGCTACTTCCAACGGAATAACCATGGTGGTGAACCCAACCCCGGCTACTCCGGTGGCAACTACTAATGCAGCTATTTGTGCCGGAACAACCCTTACTTTATCTACCCCTTTAGTGGCAAATGCAACTTATGCCTGGACAGGACCTTCAGCATATACAGCAGCAATACGTAACCCTACCCGACCTAATTCGACAGTTGCTATGTCAGGAACCTATTCGGTAACCCTTACCGCAGGAGGTTGTACTTCCAGCGCAGGAACCGTGGCAGTGGTCATTAATGCGATTCCAGCCATTACCAATACTGTATTTACACAAACCATTTGCTCGGGAAGTACTGCTACTATTATACCTGCTTCCTCGGTTGCCAATACTACTTATACCTATACAGCTTCGGCATCTGCCGGAACAATAACAGGTTTCTCCGCAAACGGTTCAGGAAACATTTCAGATGTGCTGATGAATGCCAGCGGAACTGCCGGAACAGTTACTTACGTTGTTACCCCTACAGGACCTGCTTCCACCTTATGTACGGGCTCTCCTGTTACTTTTACGGTAACTGTAAATCCTTCTCCAGTTGTTACGGTTAATTCGGCTACTATTTGTTCCGGGCAAACCGCTACGCTTACGGCAAACGGTGCTACCACCTACACCTGGAGCGCGGGAGCCACGCCAACAGGTGTGAATACGGCAGGGACGAGCCCTGCCACTACAACAACCTATTCCGTTACGGGAACTTCGGCAGGGTGCACGAATACTGCAACAGCCACCGTATCGGTGAACCCATCTCCTTCGGTAACTGTTAATTCCACCTCCATCTGTGCCGGACAAACAGTAACACTCATAGCAAACGGAGCTTCGACTTATACTTGGAGTGCAGGCACAACTGTTACCGGTGCAAACACAGCAACAGTAAGCCCTGTGGTAACCAGCACATATACTGTTTCGGCAACTGCGGCAGGTTGCACGGGTTCTGCTGTTTCCACTATTACCGTTACTCCTTTACCTGTCATTTCTGTCAATTCTGTTTCCATCTGCGCAGGACAAACCGCTTCGCTGGTGGCGAATGGCGCATCAACATACGTATGGAGCAGTGGCGCAACTTCAACAGGAACAACTACCGCTACCGCTTCTCCCACGGTAACTACTACTTATACCGTTTCGGGAACTACTGCGGCTTGCACAGGTACTGCCACTTCAACGGTTACAGTAACTGCCACCCCTCCTACTCCAACCATCACCACAAACGGGAATACACTTACTTCCAGCTCTGCCACCGGCAACCAATGGTACCTGAACGGGATATTGATAAGCGGGGCAACAGGGCAAACCTACACTGCCACCCAAAGCGGGAACTATTCGGTTATTGTTTCCAGCAATGGTTGTTATTCCCTGTCTTCGGCTGATGCACCTGTTGTGTTCACAGGTATTGCAGAGGCAACAGGCGTTTCCTCGCTCACCATTTATCCTAATCCAGGTGCGGGGGTGTTTACTGTTTTGAGTACAAAAAATAAAGTAGAAAGTATTAAGATAATGGATGTTTTAGGACAAATTATTAAATACGAAACCGTGTCTGCCAACAGCATTACCATTGATATAAGCCCGGCTGCAAGTGGTATTTATTTTGTGGAAATAAAAACTGCTAATGGGTATGTGGTGAAAAAAGTGAATTTGATAAAATAAAATTCACCTATCCCTATAAATATTTTCTGCTCAAGACCTCACCTCTTAATCTCCTCTCCAAAGGAGAGGAGGCTAAACTTAGCTAAACACAAGCATAGCTTACGCTTTGGCACCCTCTCCTTTGGAGAGGAGCCGGAGGTGAGGTCTTTAGATTATTTCGAATAATCATAGGGATAGGTACCAAATAAAATTTTAATTCTAAAATCCTAATTTCTAATACATAAAAACACCTGTTTATTTTTTTGTTCGGGATATTTTATTTACTATTGTAAAATATTTTAAACACCCTAATGCAAACAAAAAGTAAAATAGTAAGTGCAATGCCTCTGAAACCCGCATTTTCC
>JANYDQ010000345.1 GCA_025363555.1 Bacteroidota bacterium
CCAAAACGATTTCAAAATGTTCTAACAACTCTTGAGGAAAAAACAATCCTAACGCTTCTTTATCCATTGCCATTTTTGTGGCAAAAATAAGGCTTTTTCCTTTTTACTCCCTTTAAAATGTCGTTGACCCCTTGTTACTCCTACCTAACCAAGAGTTTGTTTTTGAAACACATTATTGGTTATCAATGTATTATGAAAACTACAGGTATTTTTTACCGTTTAAAACTTCCCAAATGGCAAAATCCCGGTTTTGGAACCACTATATATAATAGTATAAACTCAAAAATTCACCCCCATCAACCCATGTAGAAACCTATGTTGAAATGTGATAAATGGCAAATCGCTTCCCCTTCTGCGCCCGACCCGCGCGAAGTATCCTTTTTTAACCATTGCCCCGCAGGGTAAAAAAAATTCTAAAAAAGATACCGAGTGTGGCGGGGGCACTTGAGAAGATGCAGAAGTGTGTCCGCCCTGCTCATATTTATTTTTTTGAAGGGCGGGGATGCGTTGAGGTACGGGGTAGCTTAACAAATTTTAACAGGCTGTTTAAACGCTAATAGACAAAGAAATATTTTGATGGTTGAGAATAATAAGTACATTTGCCTTCCAAATTTTAAAATAATATAACTATGAATAATCGAATGTTAAGAAGTACAATTTTATTGCCTGTTGCAATGCTGATGGTTAACATTGCCGTTTCTCAAAACAAAGATGCTACGCTGATGACTATTGGCGGGGGCAAAGTAACGGTGGGTGAGTTTGAAAGTGTGTATCATAAAAATAACGCCAAAGAAACTGCGAATGATGCAAAATCTCTGGCGGATTATGTGGATTTGTTTGTTAATTTTAAATTGAAAGTGAAAGAGGCAGAAGCCCTGGGAATGGATACTGCAAAGGCTTTCAGGGATGAGTTGGCGGGTTATCGCAAGCAGCTGGCACAGCCTTATTTGACGGATAAGGATGTGAACGATAAGTTGCTTCACGAAACGTACGACAGGATGAAGACCGATGTTCGTGCTTCTCATATATTGGTGAAAGTGGCAGAGAATGCCCTGCCAAAAGATACGCTGGAGGCATATAATAAGATTTTGAAAATTCGTGCACGGGTGATGAAAGGGGAAGATTTTAATAAAGTGGCAATGGAAAAAGGCATTTCGGACGACCCTTCGGCAAAAGACAACGGAGGAGATTTGGGATATTTTACTGCTATGCAAATGATTTATACTTTTGAAACTGTTGCGTATAACACCAAAGTGGGCGAAGTGAGCCAGCCGGTAAGAACGCGTTATGGGTATCATATTATAAAGGTAACTGATAAGAGAGCAGCGCAGGGCGAGTTGTTATGTGCTCATATTATGGTAAAAACTACTCCTAACATGACCAAGGAAGATTCGCTGAATGCGTTTGCCAAGGTAACGGAGATATACAACAAGTTGAAGGCGGGTGGTAAGTTTGACGAGTTGGCACAACAATATTCTGACGATAAGCAGTCGGCAAAAAAAGGTGGAGAGTTGCCTTGGTTTGGTACCAACAAGATGCCTCCAGAATTTGAGAAGGCAGCTTTTGCGTTGAAAAACAAAGGAGATTACAGTGATGTGATGAGAACAAAATACGGATGGCACATTATAAAATTGATGGATAAGCGTGGTTTGGCTTCGTTTGACGAAATGAAAACCGAGCTGAAAGCAAAAGTAACAAAAGATTCGAGAGCGCAGGTGGGCAGAGAATCGCTGATTGCAAAAGTGAAAACGGAATATAAGTTTAAGGAAAATTTGAAAATGAGAGATGAGTTTTACAAGGTAATAGATACTTCTTTTTTTGATGGCAAATGGGATGCTGCAAAAGCAAAGGGGTTAACAAAACCTATGTTTAACCTGAACGACCAGGTGTTTACGCAAACAGATTTTGCAAATTTTATAGCTTCGCACCAAAGCAAACGCCCCAAAGGAGACGGCAATATGATGGTGAACCAATTGTATAAACAATTTGTGGATGAGTCGGTGGTGGCGTATGAAGAAAGCAAGTTGGATGTAAAATATCCTGAATTTAAATCGTTGATGGAAGAATACAGAGATGGGATATTGCTGTTCGAACTAACGGACCAAAAGGTATGGAGCAAAGCGGTGAAAGACACAGTGGGTTCGAAAGAGTATTATGAAAAAAACAAAACCAAATACATGTGGGAAGAAAGAGCAGATGCAACTGTTTATACTTGCGGGGACGAAAAAGTGGCAGCCAAAGTAAGAGCCATGATGAAAAAGAAAAAAACAGATAAAGAAATAATAGCGGAAATAAATAAAGATTCGCAGTTGAATTTGAATGTAGATTCGAAAGTGTTTAACCAGGGAGAAAATGAGTTTGTGGATAAAAACTGGAACCCGGGAACTTCGCCTGATATTAAATCGGACAAGGATAAGAAAGTGATTATTGTAGTAACCAATAAACTGATGAAACCGGAACCAAAATCGTATGCAGAAGCAAAAGGAATGGTAACAGCGGATTATCAAAACTACCTGGAGAAAGAATGGATTGCATCGCTGAAAACGAAATACACTGTGAATATAGATAGGACAGTGCTTGCAACTGTTAAGTAATATTTTGATTGATTAAACTAAAGAAGTTTATGGCGAAGGTGGTCATAAACTTTTTTAGTTTAAAACCGAAACCAACAATTGAAATGTAAGACCTCACCCCCTACCCCTCTCCTTGAAGAAAGGAGAGGGGTGACGGAGCCGGAAGTAGCTGGTGAAAATATTTTTACAAATGAAACATTCAATCTTTTACCTATTTATTCTTTGTTCATTAACAAGTTGTAACTTTTCGGACTCGAAAGACGTCTCAAGGGTGGCAATTGCAAAGGCAGGAAATAATTATTTGTATGTGGATGAAATAAAAAACATTGTGCCGGCAAATACTAACGCAAAAGATAGCCTGGAACTGTTAACTAAGTATATTGATAACTGGATTCATGAAGCCCTGGTGATTCAGAAAGCGGAAAACAATTTGACAACAGAACAAAAGAATGTAGAAAAACAATTGCAGGAATACCGAAATTCGTTGATTACGTATGCTTATGAAAATGAATTGGTAAAACAAAAACTGGATACCGTGGTGGCTAATCAGGAGATAGAAAAATATTATTCCGCAAACCAGGCAGATTTTCAGCTAAAGGATAATATTATAAAAGTAATTTATGTGAAAGTGAATAAAAAAGCCCCGAACATGGCAAAACTGAAACAACTATATAAGTCGGACAGCCCGAAAGACAGGGAACAGCTGGCAGGATATTGTCATCAGTTTGCTATAAATTCTTATTTGGACAATAACTCGTGGTTGCTGTTTGATGATTTATTGAAAGAAATTCCTATTCAAACGTATAATAAAGAGTTATTTTTGCAGAATAACAGATATGTGGAAGTTTCGGATTCTACCAATAGTTATTTTTTAAATATAAAAGGATTTAAAATACGTAACAGTATTTCGCCCTTGAGTTTTGAAAAAGAGAATATAAAAAACATTATTTTAAATAAACGAAAGTTGCAGTTGATTTCGAAAATGAAAGAAGAAGTTTACAATGATGCAGCAAATAATAATAAAATTGAAATTTATATACATGATAAAGCTAAAAAATAAATACCTGCTTCTTTGCATCAGTCTTCTTTTGGGTTTTTGCAGCATAGCACAGGAAAAGATAATAGACAGGGTAATAGCTGTGGTGGGTTCCAATCCTTTGTTGCAATCCGAACTGGAATCGCAGTACCAGCAAATGGTAAGTCAGCAGGAAGCAGTAAATGAAGACACCCGTTGCAAATTGATGGAAGAATTATTGTACCAGAAATTATTACTGGCGCAGGCGCAAAAAGACAGTTTGAATGTTACAGAAGCCCAGGTGGACCAGGAAATGGACAGAAGGATACATTATTACATACAACAGTTTGGTTCGGAAGAAAGGTTTACTGCATTTTATGGAAAGTCGGTAGAAGATTTTAAAGCAGATTTGAGAGATAACGTGAGGGATTTATTATTGTCTCAACAAATGCAGAGTAAAATAACAGGAGATATAAATGTGACACCAAATGATGTAAAAATTTATTACGCAGGTATCCCCAAAGATTCTATTCCCCTGATAAATGCGGAGGTGGAAGTAGGACAAATAGTTAAAAAACCTGCCCTGACACAGGAAGCAAAAAAAGAAGCGAAAGATAAAATAGCTTCCATCCGGGAAAGGATAATGAAAGGAGAAGCGAGTTTTGCCGCTTTGGCTGCCTTGTATTCGGAAGACCCGGGTTCGGCAAGTAAAGGTGGATTGTATGAACACATTCAACGCGGGCAATTTGTACCCGAATGGGATGCGCAGGCATTTAAAATTAAAAAAGGAGAATTAAGCGAAGTTTTTGAAACCGTGTATGGCTATTTTATTATTCAACTGATAGAGCGCAGAGGAGATGAAGTAGATGCCAGAAGTATACTGATAGCTCCAAAAGTGGACGCAAATGATTTATTAAAAGCAAAGCTTTCATTGGATACTATTTTTACAAAACTCACTTCAGATACTATCAACTTTAACGATATGGCTGCAAAATATTCGGATGACGAAGAAAGTAAAAACAGCGGAGGATTGATAATAAATCCGCAGACAGGAGCCACCCGTTTTCAAATGGATGAGTTGGGGCAAATGGACCAAAATGTGGCATTTGCCATAGATAAATTAAAGATTGGAGAATATACCAAACCTATTCCTTTTACAACCAAAGACGGAAAACAAGCCTATCGAATTTTATATTTAAAAACGCGAACTTTACCTCATCAGGCAAATTTAAAAGATGATTATCAAAAAATACAGGCAATAGCTTTAGCAAAAAAACAGGAAAGAGCAATACAGGCATGGATAAAAAAGAAACTGGCAAATACTTATGTTCATGTAACAGACGATTATAAAAATTGTGCCTATACCAATAAATGGATAAATTAAAGGAATTCGAGATTTAGTGAAATAGAGATTTGAAGAATTGAGATAATTAAGAAATGTAAATAGAAAACTATAATGAAATTAATAAAAACTTAAAAGAAGCAAACGAACTGCTTACAATTGTGGCAAAATCAAGGAAGGCAATGAAAGATAATCAATAATTTAATAAAACAATTCTCCAAATCAATAAATCGTAATTTAATATGTATAAATCAGATGTAGAAGCCGTAGATGCTTTTGTAGTAAAGTACAAAGAACTGAATGCCGAAATAGGAAAAATAATTATAGGGCAGGATGAAGTGGTAAAAGATGTGTTGATTTCAATTTTCAGCAGGGGGCATTGTTTGTTAATAGGTGTTCCGGGATTAGCGAAAACGCTGTTAGTAAATACCATTGCAGACGTGTTAGGATTAAGTTATAATCGTATTCAGTTTACTCCCGACCTAATGCCATCGGATATTATTGGTTCGGAAATACTGGGAGAAGACCGTCATTTCAAATTTATAAAAGGACCTTTGTTTTCCAACATCATTTTAGCAGATGAAATAAACCGGACACCGCCCAAAACACAAGCTGCTTTGCTGGAAGCGATGCAGGAAAGAAGTGTAACCACAGGCGGAAAGAGATATGAACTGGGAAATCCGTTTTTTGTACTGGCAACACAAAATCCTATTGAACAGGAAGGAACGTATCCTTTGCCGGAAGCACAATTAGACCGTTTTATGTTTAATGTATGGTTAGATTATCCCTCTTTGAAGGATGAAATAACAGTGGTAAAAAACACCACCTCCGACCGGAAAGTGGAGTTAAGGAAAATTCTGTCGAGCGAAGAAATAATTTATTTCCAGGAACTGGTACGGAAAATTCCGGTAACCGACAATGTTCTGGAATATGCAGTAAAATTAGCTTCTAAATCGAGACCCAATACGGAACATGCCAGCGAAATAGCAAACAACTATTTATCGTGGGGGGCAGGACCAAGGGCTTCTCAATATTTAATAATAGGTGCCAAATGCCATTCTTTAATAAAAGGAAAATATTCTCCCGATATAGAAGATGTGAAAGCAGTGGCAGCAGCTATACTTCGTCACCGCATTGTCAGAAATTACAAAGCAGAGGCAGAGGGAGTTTCTGTTGATTCTATTATAGCCGAATTAGTGAAATAATAAACAGGTTTGGTGGCCGATTAACCATTGTTATTAACCTTTCGTCACAAAAAATTTCAGCATCTGAAATAAATAACTAAATTTGCAACTCAAAAAAAATAAATAAACCTTTAAACAATAAAAATATGAAAAAAATTTACACACTACTTTTAGCTTCCTTTTTGTTGGTAAATATTACAGCAAAAGCACAAAACATTCTACTTTTCAACGATTTTCAACAACCGCATTATTTTCATTCTGACACTTTAAATTCTCCTTCTTCAACTACTTCAGATAGTACTTGGTATTTCTACAACAGCTCACCAGTAACTCATTGTACCGGCAGTACCATCCCTTACCGTCCGAATCATTGGTTTTTATCCTATCCTATTTCTAAAACCGACCGATACGCAACAGGTTTGCTTGATACTACTAATTATACAACTTTCACCACCGCACCCGATTCAAATACAGTTTTGGCTGCAAGTTCATGGACTAATTGCTTAGACGTGCCTGCTGCAATGGAAGCAAATTATTGCATTACTCCAAACGTAAGAATTGGTTCTCATGATACTTTATTCTGGAAATCTGCTCCTTTTCAAACTCCTCGTTATTTAGACAGGTATGATGTTTTACTTTCTCACACAAATAATGATGTTTCTTCATTTACAGATACTTTATTTCGTGCTGCTGAAATGGTTGGAATTCCTCCAGGAGGAGGTACAGATACTGTTTTTGCTGATTTTACATTTTCCCCTCAAGGACCTAATATATGGGTTCACGGTTTAAACGGTATGGATATGGATAACGCAGGTACAACTGCTCCTGTTTCTCACCGAGGAAGGCTTCATTCTTTTAGTGTACCTTTAGATGCCTATATTAATCAAAACATTTTTATTGCTTTTTTAAGTAATTCTCATGATGACAACGGAATTTCTATTGATGATATTATGATTCGTGGTACTGTTGATGCAGGTATTAAAGAAGTGAGCAATTCTATTTCTTTAGCCGTTTTTCCAAATCCTGCTAATGAAAGTGCTCAACTGAATTTTATTTTATCTTCTGAAACTTCTGTGCTAATTAGTTTATTTGATATTGCAGGTAAGTTAGTTTATTCAGAAAACAAAGGAACAATGGCTCAAGGTCGCCATTTTGATAACATGAACATTGCTTCCTTGGCAAAAGGATATTATACAATTAATGTTCAAACAAACGCTGGCAACAGTGTTGTTAAATTAATTGTTCAATAAAAATAATTTAAACTGAATTAAAAAAAGAGACTGCCTCACAAGGGCAGTCTTTTTTTTGTGCTTATTTTTGGAAACGCATATAATCTGCCGAGGGAACAAAGTTGAGACACTATGAAATGGAAAGCGTTCAACCTAAATCCGCCTTGTTCATTTTCTTCCCGAAACGGATGGTGAAAGTAGTTCCCTTTTAAAAAAAACATGTGAATTATGTAAGTTTTACTGTTTAAAAGTGTAACAACCTCATCGTTTTATAAATGCAATTTTGTATCGAATAACATACCAACCAAATTTACTTTATAGTAAAGTGAAAAAGTACCAAAGGGTTTTAGATTGTTGTAAATGTTTATGAAAAAAGAATCGCAACCAGTTCGCCTCAATATTTTGCTGGCGGACGATGATATAGATGATTGTTTCTTTTTTAAAAGAGCACTGAAGGACATTCCCATTTTAAACGATTTGGCAATTGTAAATGACGGAGAAGAACTTATGCTTTACCTGCACGAACCATTGAACACATTGCCCGATATTATTTTTCTGGACCTAAGTATGCCCCGCAAAACGGGTATCGAATGTTTGAACGAGATAAACGAAAGCGAAAAATTTAAAGGCATTGATGTGGTTATATTTTCTACCTCCTTTGGCAGAGACATAGAATACGAACAGCGGCTCATAAACATGCTAAGCAATATGGGAGCGCGAGATTTTATTCGCAAACCGGGAGATATAGACGTATTAAGAACAATTATTCAAGATTCACTTATTAGGGTCGGTAAAACTAAATAACACTTAACATTTAATACTATGGACAAAAACAAACTAAAACCATTAAACATTTTGCTTGCAGATGACGATGAAGACGATTGTATGTTTTTTAAACGGGCGCTGGACGAAATGGATTTATCCACCCAATTTTTTGCTGTCCACGATGGCGAACAACTGATAAAACACCTGTCACAAAATTTGACCCATTTGCCCCACATTATATTTCTGGACTACAACATGCCGCGCAAAAACGGGTTGGAATGCCTGCACGAAATAAAAAACAACAACGATTTGAAACACATACCGGTGGTTATGTTTTCCACTTCCAACAACTGGGACACCATTAACAGCCTCTTTAAAAGCGGAGCCCATGTTTACATTCGCAAACCAAGCGATTTCGGACAACTCAAGCAAGTTATTTTTAACGCCATTCCACTGGCAGCCGAAAAAATATTTTCGAACAGCCCGGTAAAATACACACTCAACGTAACACCAAATCCTGACAGATAAAAAGAAAAACAAACAAACCATAAAACCGGTAAACAGCATCATGGGGGCGTGCCCCTCCGATGAAGAATTGGCGGGTCGGTTTTCTACTGAAATCTTTTTTGTGAAGAACAAAAAAGGATTTCCGTACAATCCCCACGCTGCGCTTCCCTAAGTTCGCTCTCAACGAACTAACGAACCAAACAAAACGAATCAATCTTCCTGCATTTATGGGAGGAAATAACAGACTAGAAACAATAGCGAAGCCAAATGAATAACAACCTACTGCGCATAGTGCTTGCCGATGACGACATAGACGACCGCTTTTTTTTTAAAAAAGCAGTAAACGAATTATCGTTTGAAACCAACCTTTCTACCGTGGAAGACGGAGAAGAACTGATGGCATACCTGGCAGAAAATTTGGAACAACTTCCCGATATACTTTTCCTGGACCTTAGCATGCCGCGCAAAAGCGGTTTCGAATGTTTGTCGGAAATAAAAAAAGACCCCAAACTGCAAAACATTTCTATTGTTATGTTTTCCACCTTTCATACTAAAGATATTAATTACGAAAAAGGAATGAAAAGTATGCTTTACGAAATAGGAGCCGAAGAATACATTCGCAAACCCGATGATTTTTCAAAACTGAAAACAATCATTCATACTTCGCTCACCAAAATCTTGGACAAAAAATTATTGAATAAAATATAACAGTTCGGGTGGAGCAACCACCGAACCAATGAACTAATGAACCAAAACAAAATGAACATAAAACACCTGAATGTATTGCTTGCCGATGACGACCTGGACGACTGCCTTTTTTTTAAAACCGCATTAGACAAGTTTTCTATCCCTACCACTCTTACCTCCGTAAATGACGGGGAACAGCTGATGCAATACCTTACCAATGACGTAAAGGTGCAGAATGTGGGACGGGTGCTTCCCGATGTACTTTTTTTAGACATCAACATGCCCCGTAAAAACGGCAAAGAATGTTTGGCAGAAATAAAACAGAACATCAAACTGAAAGACTTGCCTGTAATTATGTTTTCTACTTCTTACGAAAAAGAAGTAGTGAACCAGCTTTACACCAACGGTGCCCAGTATTTTATTCGCAAACCATCGGAGTTTTCTATTTTCAAAAAAATAATTCAACAAACTCTTACACTTATAGCAAACGAAGCAGTATTTCAACGAACAAGAGAAAACTTTGTGCTGTCCGTAGACACTATTAATAACCTGGAGAATCAATAAGACAAATAAGGATTAAAATAAAAACACCCGGAATGTAAAGAATGGAACCCGAACTGGAACCCGAACTGTAGAGAACGGAACCCGAACTGTAAAGAACGGAACCAGAACTGTAGAGAATGGAACCCGAACTGTAGAGAATGGAACCCGAACTGTAGAGAACGGAACCCGAACTGTAGAGAATGGAACCTGAACTGTAGAGAATGGAACCCGAACTGTAGAGAATGGAACCCGAACTGTAGAGAATGGAACCCGAACTGTAGAGAATGG
>JANYDQ010000307.1 GCA_025363555.1 Bacteroidota bacterium
CAGGATTGGGCGCAGGCACTTTTGGAATACACATTTAATTCCCACTGGTTTGCTGCTGCTTTCGACCAGTATAATTATGGAAATAAAATTACTTCACAGCGTTTTCAATATTATGGTGCAACAGTTGGATTTAATAAAAATGCAAATCGTATTACATTAAGTTATGGCAGACAACGTGCAGGGATATTTTGTGTAGGCGGTATTTGCCGCCAGGTGCCTGCTTCCAATGGCATTACTTTAAGTGTGACGAGTAGTTTTTAAAAAGCAAATTCTTATTAAAATGAAAAAAATAATTTATTTGGCAATAATTTCCATCGGAGTTTTATTTGCTTCCTGCGATTATGTGAGTAATCCTTACCCGGAAAAAAATGCAAATGTGAGTAGCGACACCGCCTTGTGTCCGAACACTTTTCCGGTAGTTACTTCACATATTAAAAAAATATTGATGGAAGATTATACTGGGCATACCTGCGCCAATTGCCCGAGAGCGGCACGGTCTATTCATATAATTGATTCGACCTATGCCGGACATATAAATGTTTTGGCAGTGGCATGTGGCGGACTTGCTGCTCCAACCAGTGCTTACGTTAATGATTACAGAACATCTGTAGGTACGGTTTACGATAATTTTTTTGGTGCCTCCGCATTTGGTTTACCCGAAGGGATGATTAACAGAAGAGATTATAATAGCACCACCAAAACCCATTTAAAGTTTTATCCATATCAAACGTATGTTGGAAATATTGTAAACGATGCTTCTGTAATGGATTTACAGATAAATCTTATTTATGTTTCTTCTACACGAAAAGTATATTGTTCTGTTCGTGATTCATTATTATCTTCCATTACCGGAACCTATAGACTGGTTGTGTTGATTTCACAAGACAGTATTATAGACTGGCAGGACGATATTGATGCAAATCCATTGGCTGTACAATTTTATGTTCATCGCCACTTGCTTCGCGATGCAATTACTCCGACAGGTGCTTTGGGCGAGCCATTGATAGGAGGAAGTGCTACTCCCCCGTTAACACAAGTTCGCCATTTTGCATATACAATTCCTACGCAATATTTTGCGCCAGGCTCCACTATAAATCCAATTCCATGCGTGGCAAACCATTGCCATATTCTTGCTTTCATTTATAATACTGCAACCCAGGAAATCATTCAGTCGGAAGAAGTAAAGGTGATTCCATAACATCCATAAAAAATATAGTTGTGTAAACGCTCCGCAAAATGCGGGGCGTTTTTATTTTAAGTACTTTTGTTTTCAATTAAAAACATACATGAAGAATTCATCTAAACATAAAATAATAGTTGCTATTACTGGTGCCAGCGGTGCTATTTATGCCAAAGTATTGTTACAAAAATTACAATTACTAACAGAACAAATAGAAGAAGTTGGCATTGTAATGAGTGATAATGCAAAAGAGGTATGGAAATTTGAATTGGAGAATACCGATTACGAAAAACTTCCTTTTACGCTTTATAATAAGAACGATTTTTATGCTCCTTTTGCTTCCGGCTCCGCCAAATATGATACGATGATTATTTGCCCGTGCAGTATGGGAACGCTGGGACGCATTGCTGCCGGCATTTCTAACGACCTTACTTCCCGCGCAGCGGATGTAATTTTAAAAGAAAGAAGAAAGCTGATTGTAGTTACCCGCGATACCCCGTTGAGTTTGATACATATTAATAATATGAAAACCATTACCGAAGCCGGGGGTATTATTTGCCCGGCAAGCCCTTCGTTTTATTCCAAACCTAAAGATTTTGATGCTCTTGCTTCCACAGTTATAGACAGGGTGCTGGATTTGGCCGGTTTGGAGCTTCCTTCTTTTCGATGGGGGGAGGGAGAAAAAATTTAAAAGCAAGTAAACTACTATACAAATTTTAAAAAACCTGTTTCCCTAAAACACCTCACCCCTTAATCCCCTCTCCAAAGGAGAGGGGGTAAGAGGTGAGGTACTAAATTAAAAAAGAACAATAAGATAGATTTACAAAGCACTTCAGGAAGCGGCTCCCCTCTCCTTTGGAGAGGGGCTGGGGGGTGAGGTCTTACAAAAAATGTATAGTAGTTTAAAAAGCAAGACAAAAAGCATCTTTAGCCGAAGCAAAAGGTGTTAAACCTCCAAGAAAAGATGCTAAACCTTCGGCAAAAGTACTTTTAGCCGAAGCAAAAGGTGTTAAACCTCCAAGAAAAGATGCTAAACCTTCGGCAAAAGTACTTTTAGCCGAAGCAAATGGCATTTTCGAGCTTCCTTTGAAAGTGGGCTGTTCATCTAAAATCAAAAATCAGGAATTTTAATGTGCCTCCAGCCAGTTTCTCCCAGTTCCCATTCCCACTTCCATAGGCACGGTTAACGAAGGAATGGCATTCATCATTCTATCTCTAATTATGGGTTGAATAATTTCCAGTTCATCTTTCCAAACATCAAACACCAACTCATCGTGAACTTGTAAAAGCATTTTTGATTTAAAATTCTTTTCTTTAAAATCGTTATGAATATTAATCATCGCAATCTTTATCATATCGGCTGCACTGCCCTGTATGGGGGCATTGATGGCATTTCGCTCCGCAAAACCACGAACAGTATGGTTGCCCGAATTGATGTCGCGCAAATATCTTCTGCGCCCCATAATAGTTTCCACATATCCTTTTTCTTTAGCAAGGGCAATGCTTTCGTCCATATATTCTTTTATGCGGGAATATTTTGCAAAATAATTTTCTATAATTTCTGCGGCTTCTTTTCTTGGAATGTTTAATCTTTCCGAAAGTCCGAAAGCCGATATTCCATAGATGATTCCGAAGTTTACCATTTTTGCACGGCTTCTCATTTCAGAAGTTACTTCTTCCAGCGAAACGTTATACACCTTTGCGGCTGTGGCTTTGTGAATATCCTGCCCCGATTGAAATGCTTCTATCATGCCAGCATCTTTACTCAATTCGGCAATGATGCGGAGTTCTATCTGGGAATAATCGGCAGAAAGAAGAATGTAATTTTCATCTCTTGCCACAAATGCTTTTCGAATCTCTTTTCCTCTTTCTGTTCTGATAGGAATGTTTTGCAAATTAGGATTGTCTGAACTAAGCCTGCCTGTTACCGCCACCACCTGGTTGTAGGAAGTATGAATTCTATTGGTGCGCGGATTAATTAGTAATGGCAATGAATCTACATACGTGTTTTTTAGTTTTACCAATTCACGATAGTCTAAAATCTTTCCAATAATTTCATGCTTACCAACTAATTTAGATAATACATCTTCGCCTGTGGCATATTGCCCTGTCTTTGTTTTCTTTGGTTTCTCCACTATCTTGAGCACTTCAAATAATATTTCTCCAACTTGTTTTGGAGATGAAATATTAAACGGAGTACCTGCCAATGCTTGTATTTCCGTATCAACTATTAAAATATCTTTTGTTAGTTCTTTTGATATTTCTTTCAACGCATCTTTGTCTAATCGTATTCCTTCTGCTTCCATAGCAGCCAATACAGGGATAAGCGGAACTTCTATTTCTTCAAACAATTTTTTTGCATGAGCAGATTCAAGCATGGGTTCAAACTTATTTTTAAGTTGCAAAGTAATGTCTGCATCTTCTGCTGCATATTCTTTTATTTCCTCTATTGGCGCATCGCGCATAGAGGTTTGTTCTTTTCCTTTTTTACCAATTAATGTTTCTATTGATACAGGTGAATAGTTGAGATAGGTTTCTGCAAGCACATTCATATTATGTCGCATGTCAGGCTGAATAAGGAAATGCGCGACCATGGTATCAAACAATTTTCCTTTTATTTCTACTCCATACCACTTTAAAACCGACATATCGTATTTTATATTCTGTCCGATTTTTGTACTATTTTCATTTGCAAAAACAGGTTTGAACTCATCCACTATTTGTTCTGCTTCATTATAATTTGCCGGAACAGGAACATAATATGCCTCCGAAACACGGTAAGCAAAGGACATTCCGACCAACTCCGAATTATGTGCATCCAGCCCGGTAGTTTCTGTATCAAAACAAATGGCAGGCTGATTATTTAAATCAATAATTAATTGTGCCCGTTTTTCTTTTGTGTCAATGAGGTGATACGTGTGAGCCGTTTCTTTTATAGTTTGGAAATGATGCACAGCTTCCGTTTCGGAAGGAGCCTCACTCCCTGCCTCTGCTTCAGAGAGAGGAGCGTTACTTAACTCAGCATCTAATTCGGCTTCTGTTTTTTCTTCCGAAATTGTTTCTGCCTCGCTAAACATATCGGTTTGATTACTATCTACAGGTTTACTTTTTTTCGGAGCTATTGTTTTTTCTTTTGGAGCAACCGCAGGTGCAGCACTTCCCGGTGTTGTTCCAAATACTCTGTCTGCCAAATTTCTGAATTCAAGTTCTGCAAATAATTCCTTCAATGCTTCTTTATTAGGCTCTTCCATGAGCAATGCTTTTTCATCCAGCTCTATCGGCACATCACAAATAATAGTTGCGAGCCATTTCGATTGAATAGCTTTGTCTTTATTTAATTCTACTTTTTCTTTTAATTTTCCTTTCAGCTTATCTGTGTTCTGCAAAAGATTATCAATGCTTCCAAAATCTTTGATAAGCTGAATGGCCGTCTTTTCGCCCACTCCGGGTATGCCGGGAATATTATCAGAAGCATCTCCCATCAATCCTAAAATATCAATTACCTGGTTTACATTCTGAATATCCCATTTTTTACATATCTCCGGAACACCCATTATTTCTGCACCATTGCCCAATCGGGCAGGTTTATACATAAATATTTTATCAGAAACCAACTGACCGTAATCTTTATCCGGTGTCATCATATAAGTAATGAACCCTTGCTTCTCCGCAAGCTTGGCAAGTGTTCCAATTACATCATCGGCTTCATACCCGGGCATTTTAAGAACAGGAATATTAAACCCTTCAATCACTTTAATAATATAAGGTATCGCCAAACTTAAATCTTCCGGCATTTCTTCCCGGTGCGCTTTGTAGTCTGCAAACTCTATATGACGCTGCGTTTGTTCCGGTGTATCAAACACCACGGCAATGTGAGTTGGTTTTTCTTTTTTCAAAACATCTAATAATGTATTGGTAAAACCAAATACTGCCGAGGTGTTCAGCCCTTTTGAACTAATACGATGATTGTTGCTGAATGCAAAATACGCACGATAAATTAATGCAAACGCATCAAGCAGAAATAGTTTTTTATTATTTTCTTCCATTGGTAATTTTTTTAATTGGGGAGATAAAAGTACATAAATAGTTCATTGGTTTATTAGTTCATGGGTTCAATAGTATTTGTACTTAAACATACCCCACTCATCCTTCCCCGCTTCCTCTTATAAACTAATTTCCTCATCACCTTTCTATTTTACTAATTTTGTCCTCCGATAAATAAATATATAATTCTCTATTTCTCATAATCGCTAATTCTCTAATTCAAACTGAATGTCAATATTAGTAAATAACATAACCAAACTTTACGGTGAACAAAAAGCGTTAGATAATGTTTCGTTCGAAGTAAAAACCGGTGAGATAGTTGGTTTTCTTGGACCAAACGGTGCAGGGAAATCTACGATGATGAAAATACTTACATGCTTTATTCCACAGACTATGGGCACTGCAACTGTTTGCGGGTATGATATTGCAGAAGAAAGTTTAGAAGTTCGCAAGAATGTAGGCTACCTGCCAGAGCACAATCCATTATATACGGAGATGTATATTAAAGAGTATTTAGAATTTATTGCCGGGCTTCATCACTTGAAAAATGTAAAACAACGAATTGCTGAAATGATTGAAATGACCGGCTTGCAGCTGGAGCAGAAGAAAAAGATTGGAGCCTTATCGAAAGGGTATCGTCAGCGTGTTGGCTTAGCACAGGCTTTAATTCACGACCCAAAAGTGTTAATCCTTGATGAACCAACCACAGGGCTTGATCCAAACCAGTTGGGAGAAATACGCAACCTGATTATTGAAATTGGAAAACAAAAAACAGTAATGCTTTCTACTCATATTATGCAGGAAGTTGAGGCGGTATGCAACAGAGTGATAATTGTAAACAATGGACAAATAGTGGCGAATGATATTACTTCTGTGTTACAAAATTCTCAGGCACACAACAAACAATTTATAACGGTGGAGTTTGATAAACCAACTTCTGTTGATTTACTAAAAACTATTCCGGGTGTTGTAAATGCAAAAAACAGTAAAGAAAATAGTTGGCAGATAGAAGCACAAACGGATAAAGACATTCGCACGGACATTTTTCAATTTGCTGTACAGAACGGATTGGCGGTGCTTACCTTGCATAAAGAAGAACAAAAGCTGGAAGATGTATTTAAAGAACTCACGAAATAGAATTAAATAATCAGCTTAAATTTTTAACTTTGCGTATATTTTATAGAACCCAATAAAAATAAAAATGACTACTCTTACCATACAAATAAAAAACGATAAGGCACTGAAACTTATCAAAGATATTGAAGCACTGGATTTAATTAAAGTTATTAAAAACAGCAGCACTAAGAAAACTAAAAAACTTTCTGAACGACTTTCAGGATGTATTACCGAGAAGCAAGGAGCTAAAATGCACAAAGAATTAGAACAAATGCGGAACGAATGGGAGAGAGATATTTAATTGATTCCAATGTTGTAATTGACTTTTCTTTAAATCGGTTTGATAAAAAGAGCAAAGAATTTCTTTCAAAAATTATAGACGCAGAGAGTAACCTTTCTTTTGTAAACAAAATAGAATTGCTCGGGTTCTCTTCTGTAGAGCCTGAAATAATTGAGTTTATAGAAAAATCTGACATCTTCGGAATAGATGATGATATTATTGTTCGAACTATTTCTATTCGAAAATTTCATAGAATAAAACTTCCTGATGCAATTATTGCCGCCACTGCACTTACCAATAATTTAATTCTTATTACTCACAATACTTCCGATTTCAAAAAAATAAAAGGATTGAAACTGATTAATCCTTACGAAATATAATTAATTCCAGTATGAAAAAAACATTCTTTTTAATTACCTCTGCCTTTGTAATTGTTTCGTGTTCGCACACCGAAAAGAAAGCAGAAACAACTTCAACGATAACCGACCCTATCATTGAACACATTGATTCTACTATTTCTCCGAAGGAAGACTTTTTTAAGTTTGCCAACAACAATTGGTTCAAACAACATCCTATTCCTGCTTCGGAAGCAAATAACGGATTGTGGAAAACCGTTCAGGATACGCTGAACGAAGATATTCGTAAAATTTGTGAATCATCGGCTGCTGATACAAAAGCAACGAAAGGAAGTAACAAACAAAAAATTGGCGATTTCTATTTCAGCGGAATGGATACCGCAGGCATTGATAAAGACGGCTACACACCCCTTAATGAAGAGTTCGCAAAAATAGATGGCATTAAAAATATTGCCGGTTTGTTAGCAACTGTTGCACATTTACAAACCATAGGAGTGCAGGTGATGTATGATTTTTCGGTAAGTAAAGATGATAAAAACAGCGAACAATATGTTGTTAACCTTCACCAGGTGGGATTAGGATTGCCGGAGAGAGATTATTATTTTAACACCGATGCTCTCACTGCCTCTATTCGCGGGCAATACGTGAAACACATCAAAGCTATGTTCCAATTAATAGGTGCTGACGAAAACACTGCTGCTAAAAATGCAGAAAACATTATGAAGCTGGAAACCGCCACAGCTAAGCATTGCAGGAAAATGGAAGATCTTCGCGACCCGTATAAAAATTATAATAAAATGTCGGTGGGGCAGGTAAATAAATTAACTCCTTCTATTAAATGGGAAGAAACATTAAAACTGCTTGGCTTGAATTCCGTTGATTCTATTGTGGTTGGGCAGCCCGAGTTTTATACCGCGCTGGAAACAGACTTAAAGAAAACGGCTGTTGACGACTGGAAAACATATTTGAAATGGAGCGTGTTAACCACTTACGCTTCTGCTTTAAGCAAGGATATTGAGCGCGAAGATTTTAACTTTTATTCCACCGTTCTTAGCGGAATTAAACAGCAAAAGCCGCGCTGGAAAACAATAGTGAAAGCTACCGACCATTCTCTTGGCGACCTTATAGGGCAGGTGTATGTTGCAGAATATTGCCCAAAAGGAACTAAAGAAAAATTGCTGGAAATTGGAAACAGCATTCGCGATGTGTATGCCGAACACATTAAAGCACTGGACTGGATGAGTGATGTAACTAAGCAGAAAGCACTTTCTAAATTAAATAAGATTAATATGAAAGTGGGTTATCCTGATAAATGGAAAGACATGGCCTCCCTGGAAATAAGTCGTAACAGCTATTGCAGGAACATGATGAATGTACATAACTGGCATTATAATTTTATGCTGAACAAGTACGGTAAGCCTGTGGACCGCACAGAATGGGACATGCAACCGCAAACTTATAATGCCTATTACGACCCAACGAATAACGAAATTGTTGTTCCCGCTTGTAATATTATTGTTCCGGGCTTTGAAGGTCGAATGCCGGATGATGCTATACTATACGGTATCATTGGTGGTTCTACCTTCGGGCACGAAATTACTCATGGCTTTGACGACCAGGGAAGCTTGTATGATGAGAAAGGAAACCTTAAAGATTGGTGGACGAAAGAAGACCGCGAAAAGTTTGTTGCCAAAACAAAACGCATCGTTCGCCAGTTTAATAATTATGTGGTGCTGGATAGCCTTCACCTGAAAGGTGCTAATTCGCAGGGCGAAAACATTGCCGACCTTGGCGGTGTAATTATGGGTTACCAGGCATTTAAGAAAACCAAACAATGCCAAAGCAAAGAACTGATGAATGGGTTTACCCCCGAACAGCGCTACTTCCTGGCTTATGCTTATTCATGGATGGTGCAAACTACGGATGCTTCGCTTGCCAAGCAGGTAATGAGCAACGAACATGCACCTCCTGCTTTCCGCGTTATCGGACCGCTATCCAACATGGATGAATTTTATTCTGCTTTTAATATTACCAAAGGAGATAAGATGTATAGAGAAGATAGTGTGAGGGTGAAGATTTGGTAAGGTTAAATAACCTGCACTTGAAATATAATCTTGTATAGCTCAAGTTGCTTGCTGATGATATGTATGTAATGCAGTCCCAGGGGGACTTAATATCGGTAGAACCAGAAATGACCAAAACCGAAAAAAAGTCCCGTAGGGACGAAATATCCCTTAAAACATGCTCTTTTAGCTATTTCGTCCCTACGGGACTTGAATATTTGTTTGGTTATTCATTACTAACGATATGCAGTCCCTACGGGACTTATAAGCCAAATTTAATTTAAAAGTAACCAGCAACTTGAGTTGTATAATTTTATTTTTTATTATTGCTTCTTGTTTTATTAATTTTTCTTTTTCACTTTGTTTTTTATTTAAA
>JANYDQ010000373.1 GCA_025363555.1 Bacteroidota bacterium
AACTGTTGGCATTTCTTCCATCAATAATCCTATATCGGAAATAGATATTTACCCCAACCCCGCCACTACTCAATTAACAATTCAACAATCGGACAATTCAACAATCGAAACCATACATATATATAATATGCTTGGGGAGGATGTGCAGTCATCCGACATCGGACATCGGACATCGGTCGCTTTAGATGTAAGCGGGCTGAACAAAGGAATCTATTTTATTGAAGTAACCCTTATTCGGGGCAACAACAATAAAATAATAAGAAAGAAATTTGTAAAAGAATAAACCTTACTTTCGACCTTTAAAAAAAATAATATGAACGAAACAACCGAAAAACCAAAAACAGATTTGGAATTAGCAAGCTTATCAGGACCTGTGAAACAACTCATGCAGGTTACTTACAAAGCACATTACAGGGATGGAAAGATAGTGCAGGGAAACATTGAAACAGATTATACCACTACGTACGAAAATAAACTTATTACCTACAGAAAAGATGGTAATATGTCAAGGACCGAACGTTATAATGCATACGGAGTTGATATTAATATTATGAATGAAAACATCAAAATTCAGGATGAAATAATTCATACAGATTTTAAAGGCACGGTAACAAGCCGAACTGTACTTACATTAACAAAACATGGGCAGGTGCGCGATACTTATAGTTATAATGGCGATGGAAGCATCTCCTCTAAAGTAATTAAAACATTAAATGAAGATGAACTATCCCTGGAAGAGATTCAATACCAGGGAGCGGAAGAGAGGATTATAAACCGAACCACTCATGAATATGATGATAAAGGAAGAATGATTAAAACTTCACATTATAATTTAGATGGAAAATTATCCAGCGTCTATACCAATAATTACAACGAAGATGGGAAAACCATTGAAACCCGAAGTCAAATAATGAAGAAAGGGCAGGAAAAATCAGGACATTGGCAAAAAAACAGGTATAATGAACATGGCGACTGTATAGAAAGTATTTCACTCAATAATGACGGCACTGTAAATGAAACGTTTAAACACACGCACGAATATGACAAAGATGGCAAAAGAATTGTCCCTTATTATCCGCCTTACGACCCTCATGCATTAAAAGAAGGAGAAACACGTAAAGAAGAAAAGGATGCTCATGGCAACTGGATTAAAAGAACTATTTTTAAAAATAAAATACCAGCCTTTATTATTAGCCGTAGCATAGTGTATTACGGAGAAAATGACGATATAGAACTGGTGCATCCTATAAGAACTGAAGAGCCAGGAGAAATAGAAAATACAGGACGCAAACCCGAAGAACTTACCGAAGCCGAAGCAATGTGGCTTGCAGAAGAACCCACAAGATATGCCGACAATTTTGCATTGCTAAGGTATTATGCCCAGACCTATAAGATGGCTCCCACTGTAACCACCTATACGGGACCTTATATTGATGCTTTAGCAGTGCTTAAAATGTTGACGGAGACAGATAGAGTTCAGCAGATACATACGGTAAGCCAAATGAACAGTGATGGAAAAGAAGTATTGGAAAAATACACCGTAACGTTTCCTTATTCCTACGGACATATATTGCAGGCTACACAGATATCCAGAGCCGCGGTCAGCCAGTTTGATTTAAAATCAAAGGAGAATATTATTATTGAGGATGGGTATGTTCACTTCAGCTCGTTTATATTGCTTCGCCCCGGCAAAATGGACGAAAGAGATGAAAACAGTTGGTTCCAGGACCAGCTTAGTAATGTTTTTTATAAATGCACATTGAAAAAGCTGCCAAACAAGCCTGTTATCAGGATGATTGAAGTAGAAGGCGGAGGATTTGTGATGAGGGAACACCCGGTGGATGATGATTTTGAAATTAAAGATTTGGATATTAATTATGGATATGGCTTTTCTGATTTTAATGATGAACTGATGCAGCGGTTGCAAAAAGGAACCAAGGGTTTAATCCTGTTTCACGGGCAGCCCGGAACAGGCAAAACGTATTATATCCGTCACCTGCTTCGCCAAATGGTAGTGAACAGGAAAGTAGTAATTTATATGCCTCCCAACATGGTTGACCACCTTGCAGAACCCGGATTTATGACCTTCCTTATGTCAAATGTAAGGCATTATTCCAACCAGGGCTTCTTTTGCGTTTTGCTTATTGAAGATGCAGAGCCCTTGCTTGCTAAAAGGCAGGAAGGAGTGAGAATACAGGGTGTTACCAATTTGCTGAACATGACAGATGGTTTATTAAACGACATGCTCAATATTCAAATTATGTGTACCTTCAACGTGGATTTAAAAAAGCTGGATTCGGCTCTTTTGCGCCCGGGAAGACTCATAGCGCGCAAAGAATTTAAGCCGCTTTCGGAGCTGGATGCTAACCTGCTTGCACAACGGCTCGGCATAAAGCATCATTTTAATGAACCGGCATCGCTCGGAGAAATATATGCTATGAAAAAAAACAGCAGCATCCTTATTCATGATGTAAAATCAGAAGAAGGCGCATCAACAGGAGCAGATGATTTTTAGTCAACATATTTGAAAAATTAAACAGCCCGGAGAGGCATACTTTAGGTAACGGGGAGAGGCTATCGTCATTGCGAGGAACGAAGCAATCTCATATAGGCACTTTATAAAAGTTATATATTATTTAATTATAAAAGAATACAATGAGCAAAACACCACCGGCACCAGCAAAAAAAACAGCCCGCGAGGAAGAAAAATTAAACGGCAAAGTAAAACAGGTAATGCTTACCACTTACAAAGCCAGTCAAAAAGACGGGCAGGTAATCCAGGGAAAAATAAACCTGGCAAGTGCTCACGAAAAATTTAATTATATTATCACCTTTAATAAGAAAGGCGATAAGCTATTTTTACAGGAATATGGAGATTTTTTTAATGACGAGGAAACTTTTGATGAAAATGGACACAGTATAAAAAAACTGCAGTATTACCAGGGGAAGCTATATTCAACTACTCTTTCCTCTTTTACCGAAACAAATCAAATGTTAGTCCATGAACATATACTTGCTGATAAAAGTTTTCACTCTATAACCAGGCATACTTACACTGCCAGTGGCAAACCCCTGGAAAACACAACGCACCATCCCGCACCGGACAAATTGAATGAAAAAACAGTATTTACCTATGATGAAAGCGAAAACCTGCTTTCAATGATTCAAACGGACGGAGATGGAAAAATAAAATATACATGCACAAACACTTTCAATAGTGAAGGAAAACAGGTTGAGCATAAAATGCAGTATGCGGAAGGGGAAATGTATGATTACAGTTCATGGACTAAAACAAGGTACAACAAGCAGGGAGATGTTATCGAAACTACTTATCTTAACAAGGACGGCAGTGTAAAAGAAATCTTTACACAAACTCATGAATATGATTCCGAAGGAAAACGAATTGTTCCTTATCATCCTCCTTATGTTCCGCCCGGAGAACAGCCTGTGCCGGGAGAAACAGAAACAGTAGAAAATGATGCTCACGGCAACTGGGTTAATAAAACAACGTTTTATAAAAATATTCCAACATATACTAAACTTCGTGAATTTGTTTATTTTGGTGAAAATGAAGATGTGAAACTTATTCATCCTTCCACCCTTGTTGCAGCCATTCAAGAAAAAGAGGAAGAAATAGAAATAGATAAGCCTGAAGAATTAACTGTAGAACAGGCAAAATGGCTTTCGGAGCAACCCATGCAGCGAATTGACGAATTTTCTAACCTTCGGTATTATGCTTTAAGATTTAAAGAATTTCCATCCCTGATGCGTTATTCATGCGATACGATTGAAATAAAATCTTTGCAAAAAGAACTGACAGAAAACATGCACGCCCAGGAAATTAATACCATCGGTACGGCACAGAGTGGTTATAACGAAGAAATTAATGACTATACCATTACTTTTCCTCTCCATCCCGGGTACCTGCTTTACGTATCAGATATACAATCGGAAGATGCAGATGAATACGAAGTTCCTGATAATATAGGTGAGAAATATGATGATAGTATTTATTTTGGGAATGTTGAATTATTTCGTCCCAGTCTTGCTTCGAGCAAGCGCGATAAGTATTTTGAAGATTCGCTGGCTGAATATATAAAAAAGTGTACCGTGGAAAGAAAACCGGACCAGCCTGTTATACACATGATAGAAGTATCTGCGAATTCTTTTATTATCCAGGAACATGATGTGGATGACGATTTTGAAATAAGTGATTTAGATATAAATTACGGTTACGGATTCGAGAAGTTTCATGATGAATTGATGGGACGTTTTAATAATAGTACCAAAGGCTTAGTTTTATTTCATGGAAAACCGGGAACGGGTAAAACCTATTACATACGTCATTTGCTTCGTTCTATGGCAGAAAGCAATAAAATAGTAATCTATATGCCACCCAATATGGTGGACCGCCTGGTAGAACCAGCCTTTATGACTTTCCTAGTAAAATCAGTTAAAAACTATTCAATGCAGGGCAAATTTTGTGTTTTGCTTATTGAAGATGCGGAACCACTATTGGCTAAAAGGCAGGAAGGAGTGAGAATACAGGGTGTTACCAATTTACTCAATATGACTGACGGATTATTAAATGATATGCTGAACCTGCAAATTATTTGTACCTTTAATGTTGACCTTAGTAAGTTAGACAGCGCATTACTTCGACCAGGAAGGCTTATTGCAAGGAAAGAGTTTAAACCGCTTTCGGAACTGGATGCTAACCTGCTTGCACAGCGGTTGGGTATAAAACACCATTTCAAAAAACCTGCAACACTTGGACAAATTTATGCAAAAATAAAAAATAAGGGAATTCTTATTCATGATGTAAAACCGGAAAGAGACATTTCGCCTGATATTGACGATTTGTAAATTTGTATTCATTCGTAATTCGTAACCAATGAATCCATTCAAACAAAAAACACCCATTCAAATTCGTTTCAAAGACATTGACCGGTTAGGACATGTAAACAATGCCAACCATGTAACTTATTTTGAGTTGGCGCGTGTGGATTATTTTAATGCCTTGTCTGGAGATGATATAAAAATAGACTGGAACAACGAAGGGGTTATCCTTGCTAAAATAGAAATAGAATACAAACAACCTATTTTGCTTGAAGATAAAGTTTTTGTTTATACCTGGGTTTCCCGCATAGGTTCCCGCAGTTTTGATATGAGTTGCAGCATTGTTCGTATTGTAAATGGAGAGGAAGTTATTGCCGCAAAGGGATTAGCAATTATTGTTTGTTTTAATTACAAAACCAATCAAAGTATTCCTATTCCCGAAAGCTGGAAAGCGAAAATGGTTACAGAATAATTTTTCCCCTCCTACTTGCTTCTTTGCAAGTTTTAAGGTTTTCATCACTATCAAATCTTTTACTTAGCTTTGCAGGTAAATTAACTTCACTCAAATGAAAAAAATACTTTTTGCAATCCTTTCAGTAACTTATTTTCTTATTTCTGTTCGTGTTTCAGCTCAACCCTTCTTTATAAGAAACGACAATATCCAGGTAAATATAAACGGAAATGCGTTGAAATTTCCATGGGCTGGCGGACTTAATTTTATCCAGGCTTCAAAAATTGATTTGAACATGGATGGCGTAAAAGATCTTTTCATGTTCGACAGAACCGGTAATAAAATCCGTACTTTTATTTATGATGGAACACCCGGAGCCTCCGGTTATAGCTATGCTCCGCAATGGGAAAACTTTTTTCCTAATCTTCACGACTGGGCTTTGCTCGTAGATTATAACTGCGATAACAAAGAAGATATTTTTAGTTTTTCTGATGCAAACGGGGGAATTAAAATATATAAAAACATTTCTACTACTCAATTCGGTTTGCAGTTTCAATTGATTGACACTTTACTTCATTCGGTTTATAATCCCGATTCTCCTTCTTCCATTCCATGTAGTTTTGGTTCTTCTTTTCAATGCAATTTGTTTGTCAGTTCGGTAGATATTCCTTCCATTTCTGATGTGGACAATGATGGAGATGTGGACATTATTACATTTGCCATAAACGGTTCATGTATGGAGTATCATCAAAATCAAAGTGTCGAAAACATGCACGGTTGCGATAGTTTAACCTTTAAAATGAAAAACAGGGGGTGGGGTTTTGCCCAGGAAAGCCCCATTTCTAATGTTTTTATTCTTGGCGATTCGTGTACCGGAAATGTTTTGAACCCGGGAATTTCTGTCAATAATAATACCTCCGAAAATCGTTCCACCGACCGACATTCCGGCAATTGCGAATTGTGTTGGGATTTAGATGGCGATGCCGATAAAGAAATAATAATCGGAAATATTTATTACAATAATTTATCTATGATTACAAATGGTGGAACACCTTTACAATGTAATTTTATTGCCAACGATATTAATTTTCCGTTTAACAATGGAGGCAGTCCACCGGTAGCATTAACATTAATGCCATGTGCTTTTAAAGTAGATGTAGATAATGATGGAGTAAACGATTTAATTGTAAGCCCTAATGCACCTAACCAATCCGAAAACTTTAACAGCGTTTTGTATTATAAAAATACAGGAACCAATAGCATTCCCGACTTCCAGTTTCAGCAACATAATTTTTTGCAGGACAATATGATTGATGTAGGAGAAGGCGCATATCCGGTGTTTTTCGATTACGACAACGATGGCTTGAAAGATTTATTTATTGGCAATTATAATTATTTTGATACCACCAGTCATGGAAATAAAATAGCACAGTTTCATAATATCGGAACCTCCACTCAACCCATGTTCGATTTAGTTACTCGCGATTATAATAATATGAGCCAGTTATCTCTTGTAAACATGATACCCACTTTTGGAGATTTGGATGGAGACGGAGATGCAGATATGATTGTTGGCAGCGACCAGGGAAGAATCCATTTTTTTAAAAACATTGCTGGTCCGGGAAACCCCGCCCAATTTGTTTTATCAATGCCTAATTTAAAAAACACCGCCAATCATATTATAGACGTAGGATACACAGCCGCTCCCCAAATTATAGATATAGACGGAGACGGAAAAAAAGATTTAGTAATAGGAGGAAATAACGGCAAACTATTATACCTTCACCACACAGGCACCGGCACCGAAACTGTTCCCTTATTCGATTCCGTTACCAATTTTTTCGGGCATGTAAATGTAAAACAACTATACCAGCTTAATGGAAACAGCTACCCTTGTTTGTTTAAAGAAGGCACCGTTACCAAAATGCTGGTAGGCGAAGAAACTGGCAATCTTTATTTATACGACAGCATTGACGGAAATCTTTCCGGAACATTTCACGAAGTGGATAAAAAATACCGTGGCATTTTTCAGGGCGCACGTACCGCTCCCAATGTAGCAGACATTGATAATGATGGATTGCTCGATATGGTTCTTGGAAATTACGAAGGAGGAGTTACTTATTATAAAGGCAGTTCAACTTTAAATGGGATCAATGAAATTCCCAATAAATTTACCTGGACTTATAATTTATTTCCTAATCCTGCCAATAATAGCATTACTTTAAAAATAAGTAACGACATCGCGAGTGCAGGTTATTTCATAGAAGTAGTTAATGTTTTGGGGCAATTAATTACAACCGAAAAAATAACAAACAATGTATTTGTCTTACCTACCCAAAACTATAATTCCGGAATGTATTTCTTCAAAGTATCCGAAATAAATACCAATAACAGCATTAAATCCGGCACACTTATTAAAAGAATAGTAATACAACATTAAACAATAAAACTCACCTCCAAATTCGGGTCTTTCCTAATTTGGAGGTTTCTGTATCTTTTCCACATAACAATTCCCCGGGCAGATTCCTTTTAAATCTCTCCAAATTCAATACTTCACAACCTGTTCCAAACTCGTTACTATTATAGAATGCTGTCTCGCATCTATAACATCTTAAACCATAATTGCCCCTATTAATATTATTAGAAGTATTATATGAAGGAATAATTCTTTTTGTTGAACATTTTGTACCTTTATATACAAGCCTAATTTTAAATTAACCCTAAATGTTCTTGAAATAAAATAATTTTTTTTAAAAGCTATTAAAAGATTTTGTACTAAAAAGAAATCATTTTTTAAACTTAAAAAATAATTTTGTAGTAAGAATAAATGATTT
>JANYDQ010000384.1 GCA_025363555.1 Bacteroidota bacterium
AGCAGACGCCCGCTAACCCTCCCATGCCGTCAAAAGACCCTGTCATTCTGAACGGAGTGAAGAATCTCTTCAAAAAATGTATAGTAGTTTAGGCAAATTGTTTTATTTCGGATTTTAAAAGCAATTTTTTTATGAAAATCAGCTGACAAAATGGCTAAACCCCCTTTCATTTTATATCCTGTTAAAAAACCCTCCGAACCAACCATTTGGAAGTATCTTCTTTAAACTTCATTTATTTTAAATTTTCATCCCCCAAAATGCCTATTGAAAATCAATGATTTAACATAAAGTCCTTTTGGTTTCACTTCGAAAACAGGCAAAATCTCCTTAAGTACTTTATAAGTTCCAAAAAGTACTCTCGGGAACTTATAAAGTGCTCTCGGGGAACTTATAAAGTGCTCTCGGGGAACTTATAAAGTACTTTCTGGAACTTAAAAAGTGCTCTCGGGGAACTTATAAAGTGCTCTCGGGGAACTTATAAAGTGCTTTCTGGAACTTATAAAGTGCTCTCGGGGAACTTATAAAGTACTTTCTGGAACTTATAAAGTGCTCTCGGGGAACTTATAAAGTGCTCTCGGAAACTTATAAAGTACTTTCTGGAACTTATAAAGTGCTCTCGGAAACTTATAAAGTACTTTCGGAAACTTATAAAGTACTTAAGGAGACATGTAGCATAGTCAACCCTAAAATGAGTCTTTTTCCCGATAAAAAAGAAATGACAAACTGTCATTTTAATAAATTAGATATGCTGGCATAACCTTGCAGAAATAGTTGAAAACAATTCTTAATTTATAATTCCTAATTAAACACTAACCCCCATCACCAAAATATCATCTATCTGCTCCAGTTCTTTTCGGTAGTCGGTTATAAATTTATTTAGTTCAACACCTTGTTGCTGTATGGATGTATGTTGAAGAGAAAGAATCAGTTCCTTAAATCTTTTGCGGGTAAGTTTTTTGCCTCCTTTTTCGCCTCCAAACTGGTCGGCAAACCCATCTGTGAAAAGATAAATGTGGTCTCCTTTTTTACAATTAATTTCATTGAGCGAAAACGGAAGCATCTTTTCGCCTTTGCCAATCGGCATTTTGTCGGATTGTAATTCAGTTAACGTACCGCCTGATAACAACAAGGGTTTATGATTAGCGGAAGCATACGTTATTCTATCTTTTTGAAACCTTACCAATGTGGCATCCATGCCATCACTGCCGGCTTCGGTGTTTTCAATCAGTTTTTTCCTGACATAATTAAACACTTCATTCGGCTCCTTAATATTTTTTTCGATGATGGCTTCGTTCAGAAAATTAATGTTTAACAAACTCATAAAAGCACCCGGAACACCGTGTCCTGTGCAATCGCAAACAGCAAGATAAAAAGAATCGTCTTTTTGAACTGCCCAGTAAAAATCTCCGCTCACAATATCTTTGGGAAGAAACAATACAAAATGTTCGTTCAGGTTATCGTCCAATAGATGTGATGGAGCAAGCAGGGAATATTGTATTCGTTTGGCATACGTAATACTGTCGGTTATTTCTTTTTGTTTTTCATCCACCAGTATTTTTTGTTCCGTAATCTTTTGTTTTTGCTTCTGTGTTACCCGGAACCTGCTAAACATAAACCCTCCAAACACCAGCAGCAAAGCCACTCCTCCGTACAAGGCATAACTCCTGGTTTGTTCCTGTTTCAGCTCCGCAGAAATTACTTTCGTTTCCGATTCTGTTTTCACGCTGTCTGCTACTGCTTTTTTATCGTATTCAAATTTTAATTCTTTCCGGGTTATCTCTTTATTTTTGGCTTCATTAAACACAGAGTCTTTGCCCGCAATATAGGTTTCGAACCAGCTATAAGCCTTTTCCCATTCTTTCAGTTTTTTATAACTGTCTGAAATATGTTTGGCAGCTTCCTTTTTTTCATTTAAGGCGCCTAATTTCTCTGCCAGTAAAAACGACTGGTGATAATAATCAATGGCATCGTTATACTTTGCCTGGTTATAAAACACATTGCCAATACCCAGCAAACAGTAGGTAATATAATATTCATCGCCAAGTTCTTTGTCAATCTGCAATGCTTTTTTTAAAGATACAAGCGAAGAGTCGAGCAAAGCCGTGTGCGACAGGTAAAGGTGGTCAGTACTGGTAAGCCCGGTTTTGGCACTGTCTTTTTCAAAAGCGGTGGTGTATAAATAACCCAGGCAGTTGTAGCTTATAGCCATTCCCTGCCTGTTGCCTAGCGTTTCAAATATTTTTAAACTCTCCAGGTAATAATCAAATGCTTTGGCAAAATTGTTTTGAGCACTGTAAATATTGCCTATCCCGGTATAATTATTCGCCATGCCTTCTTTATAATCAAGAGCTTTATTCATCTCTAACCCTTTAAAATAAAACTCAATGGCTTTTGTTAAATCGTTTTGTTGAGTATAAATGGTACCAATGTTCGAATAACTGTTCGCCATCCCTTTTTTATCTCCCAGCGTTTCGGCAATTTTCAAACTTTTTAAATAATAATCCAAAGCTTTCGGAAAGTCCGATTCTCCCAGGTAAATATTTCCTATCAGGTGCAAACATTTTGCTTCCCCTTTTTTATAATTACTTTTTTGAGCAAGAGCCAGTGCACTGTTTCCGTATTGCAATGCCAAAGTATTATTGCCCGCAATTTCATATTCCCTGCATATATTTATCAAAGCATTTGCTCTGGTGGTATCAGCCCCGGCTTTTGATGTGTGGGTATTTATTACTTTTAAAAGAGAATCTATTTTCCTGTTTTGCGCCAAGGCGGTAAACAGGGAGTAGTGAACAAGGAAGAGGAACACGAGAAAAACTGCTTTTTTCATACAACAATGATAAGAAAATTATGAATTGTAAACAGGAATAATTAATAAAGAAAAATACTTTTTATGAACGGTAATGAATACTTTTGTGTGGGTAAAAATGTAAAATCTCCACTTTTCTAAACTTTCAAACTTTGGAAAAGTCAATTACGCCATCTATGCAAAGAAGAACAGCATCAACATGATATTAGTAACAGGTGGCACAGGGTTAGTAGGCACACATTTATTATACGATTTATGTAAATCGGGAACAAAGATACGTGCCCTGAAACGAAGCAACAGCAACATAGCCAATGTAAAAAAAGTGTTTTCGTATTACACCGATAACCCGGAAGAATTACTGAAACACATTACCTGGGTAGATGCTGATTTGATGGATGTATATTCGCTGATGGACGCAATGGAAGGCGTTTTAGAGGTGTGTCATTGTGCAGCAATGGTGTCTTTTGAGGCAAAACATGCAGAAGAGATGATGAAGATAAACAGTGAAGGTACTGCCAACATGGTGAATGCAGCCATGGAGAAAAAGGTTAAAAAGTTTCTGCACGTTAGTTCCATTGCTACCATTGGGCGAACACAGAACGGAGAACTAAGCACCGAAGAAATGTTCTGGAAATCATCACCCGAAAATTCTAATTATTCCATCAGCAAATATAGTGCAGAGCGAGAAGTATGGCGGGCGGCAGAGGAAGGATTGAATGTAGTGATTGTTAACCCGGCATTAATAATAGGAGGAGGAAACTGGAACCAAAGCAGTGCCAACATGTTTAGCCGGGGATATAGAGGATTGAAATTTTATTCCCGTGGGGCAACAGGTTTCATTGATGTGCGCGATGTTTCGGCATTAATGATAAAGTTGATGGAAAGCGAAATTACAAACGAGCGGTATATACTAAGTGCGGAAAACAGAACGTATAAACAGTATTTCGATGCCATGTGTGAAGGGTTTAATAAACCAAAACCTTTTATTAAAGCAGGAAAAGTAGCAAGTGGTTTGGCATGGAGAGCAGAAAAAACAAGGCAGCTATTTACCGGGGCAACCCCTTTAATAACCAAAGAAACCGCCCGCTCGGCACACAGCAAAAGTTTTTTCTCTAACGCTAAAATAACAAAACTGTTTCCGGAATATAAATTTATTCCGATGGAACAATCGGTAAAGGATACGTGTAAATTGTATAAGCCCCTCTCTTAATTGACCTTGAAAAGGTCAAATGTTTATAGTAATAAATGTAGTATTCAATTGTTCGACTCCTTCGGAGTCGCATGTTTCGGGTTATTGGCTTTGCTATAAATCCAGCACGTGCGATGCCACACGGCATCAGGTTTAACTTAATCCCGGACGTCCGGGATTGCCCGAAGGGACTTTAAATTGTTTCCTTTTTCCTTAGCCTGATGGCTATGGGGATTAAGGGTGAGGTGTTTTCGGGGAGGACGGGAGGGGTTTCTTCGATGCCTCTGCCTGCATTTTGCTCAAATCGTTTAACACCAGTTCATACACTTCACTTAATACAGAAGGGTTGTTTGCATAAAAACTAAAACTATCATCAAATTGTTTTTTGGTGATGTTGTGTTTTTTCAACACATCTATTTTTAAAGAAATGCTGCTGCCTGCCACATCTATCTTGCCCGGACCAACACCTGTAATATTTACAGAAGCTTCCAGCAGTTCTATATCCACCATCACAGCCGCCATTTTTTCTTTTGATAAAACAGTATCGGGAATAGTTATTCCGGCTTTGTCAGAGCAGGCAACCAGGAAAATGCAAAGGGAAATCACAAAAAAATTCTTTATCATATTCATAAAATAGGAACGGCAAAGTTAGTATAAAAATTAAAGTTACTTTTGCACACAATGAATTCGTTTCACAACAAAGTTGTTTGGATTACCGGAGCATCGTCAGGTATTGGCGAAGCATTGGCAAAGGCATTTGCCGCAGAAGGCGCTTTTCTTATTTTATCTGCCAGGAGAATAGATGAATTATTAAGGGTAAAAACCATTTTAAACCTGCCCGAAGAAAATATTTTTATTCTTCCGCTTGATTTGGCAAACACTTCAGGTATGGACCAACTTACCCAACGGGCTATTTCTAAATTCGGACGGATAGATATTCTGGTAAACAATGGAGGTGTAAGTCAGCGTTCGCTTTCCAAAAACACCCCTATAGAGATAGACCGGAAAATAATGGAAGTAAATTATTTTGGCACCATTGCTGTAACCAAAAGTGTATTGCCTCACATGCTGAAATTAAAAAGCGGGAGTATAATTGTTATCAGTAGCATTTCAGGTAAGTTTGGTTTTTACTTTCGTTCTGCTTATTCGGCTTCCAAACATGCGTTACATGGTTTCTTCGAATCGTTAAGAATGGAAATATATAATGATAATGTAAAAGTGTTACTGGTTTGCCCGGGCAGAATTAAAACAAATATATCTGTCAAAGCGCTGAACAGCGATGGCTCGAAACATAATAAAATGGACGAAAGCACAGAGCAGGGAATAAGTGCGGAAGAATGTGCAAAGCAAATTTTAAAAGCAATTAATACTAACAAAGAAGAAATATTTATTGGAGGAAAAGAATTGAAAGCCGTTTGGTTGAAACGATTCTTCCCTAAACTATTTTCGAAGATGATAAGAAAGCAAAAGCAAGAATAGGTTGATGTGCTGATTTACCGATGAGATGATGTGCTGATGACAGGCAACCATTGACTAATGACCAATGACTAATGAACTAGTGAACCAATGACCAATAAACCAACAATAGCAGGAATACAACAGATAGGAATAGGAATACCTAACGTACACGAAGCATTCAAATGGTATCGCCAGCATTTCGGAATAGACATTCCGGTGTTTGAAGAAGCAGCAGAAGCCAACTTAATGTTGCCTTACACGGGAGGCAAACCACATCAACGTCATGCTATACTTGCAATAAACATGGCAGGTGGAGGTGGGTTTGAAATATGGCAATATACCAGCAGAACTCCTCAACCTTGTTCTTTCGAAATACAATTAGGCGATTTAGGTTTCTATTGCACACGAATGAAATCAAGAGATGTAAAAGGTTCGTATGAATTCTTAAAATCAAAGAAAGTAAATCTTGTTTCAGAACTTACCAAAGATGCAGGCGGCAATGATACCTTTTATCTCCGCGACCCATGGAATAATTTATTTCAAGTAGTAAATGGTAACAGTTGGTTTGGAAAGGGTATGCAGCTAACGGGAGGACCCGCAGGATGTATGATTGGAGTGAGTGATATGGACCGTTCCATGAAATTCTATGCTGATATTTTGGGATACGATACTATTATATATGACAAAGAAGGAGTGTTTGAAGATTTTAAAAACATTTCTGGCGGAGCACATAATGTAAGAAGGGTATTATTAAAACACACCAAACCAAGAGTGGGAGCATTCTCAAAATTACTTGGAGCAAGCGAAATAGAATTGGTAAAAGTTTTTGACAGAACACCACGCAAAATATTTGAGAACCGCTATTGGGGCGACCAGGGCTTCATTCATTTGTGCTTTGATATAACAAACCAAAATGCGATGAAGCAATTGTGTGCCGAAAAAGGACATCCCTTTACTGTTGACAGTGGTGAAAAGTTTGATATGGGAGAAGCTGCAGGACACTTTAGTTATATAGAAGACCCTGACGGAGCATTAATAGAATTTGTGGAAACAAAAAAGATTCCAATAATGAAAAAGCTGGGCTGGTATTTGGATTTAAGAAAACGCGATGCCTTGAAACCATTACCTGATTGGATGTTGAAAGCAATGAAATTTAACCGGGTGAAAGATTAGTATGTTATGTCAATAGATGATTTTGTTACTTATCAGAAATTCCATACCCTTGAATCCTCTTTGGACTTAGCTCGTCTTCTCAAAGAAAATGAAATAGAATATATTGTTGATGATACCTCCCTTTCATTCGATCCCTTTTTTTCAAATAATCAAAACAATAGGGAATTCAGGATAAAGCTTCAAAAAGAAAGTTTCGAAAAAGCCGACCTCCTTATAGCAAAACTATTGGATACCCCTTTGTCTGATGTTGACAAAAACTATTATTTGTTTGAGTTTACAAATGATGAATTAATGGAGGTAATAGAAAGACCTGACGAATGGAATTCTTTTGATTTTTTAACAGCACAAAAAATTCTTAAACAACGTGGGCATGAAATAACCCAGGAAAAAATAAAACAAATAAAAAATGAGCGCCTGATTCAGCTCTCCCGGCCGGAGGATTATCCTAAAAACAAAATACTTCTCGGTTATATTTTCTCCTTTGTTGCACCTACTATCGGGTTATTTCTTGGTTGGAATTTATTATCAGACAAAAAAACATTGCCAAACGGAGAGCGGATTTATAATTATACCATTGAGGCAAGAACTAACGGGAACAGAATTTTTATTATTGCAGGAGCTTTCTTCCTGATTCGAGTTATAATATTTATTTTATATAAACATAAAATATAACATGCCCCTCAACCACCCCGAACTAGTTGATTTGCTAAAGAAAGCATACTCTGCAGAGAAAGCTGCTTCCTTTGCTTACCAGGGGCATGCGGGTGCCGTTAAAAACCCTGAAGAGAAAAAAGCAATCCGGCAAATAGAACTGGATGAGTGGAATCACAGGGCTGAAGTATTGCAGATAATGAATCAATACAATATTCCTGTTTCAAAATACTATGAAGTAAGGTTTCATATCATCGGTAAAATCATTTCAAGCAGTTGTTATGTGATTGGTTGGTTCATGCCTTTTTATTTTGCAGGAAGATTGGAAAGCGGAAATGTTTGTGAATACTTTCGGATGAAACATTTCTTTAATTCTCTTGGAATAAAAGAACACGATAAGATACTTTATGAAATGGGCATCAAGGAAAAGGAGCATGAAGTTTATTTCCTTGAACAGATAAAAGGCAATAAACTATTACCTTTCTTCGAAAAGATATTTATGTGGGGAAACAAAAAAGGATTTAATAATATTGACTTGGATAAGAAATATCCTGTGGAAGAAAGTGATGTGTACTGTAAGAAATAAAATAAAATTACCTTTGCGAATAAATAAAAAACAAAATGTCAGATACAACAAAATTAGGCTTTGGAACAAAAGCCATACATGCAGGACAAGAGCCTGACCCATCAACAGGAGCCATCATGACTCCTATATATCAAACATCGACTTACACACAAGCATCCCCGGGAAATCATAAAGGATATGCCTACGCAAGGGGAAAAAACCCAACTCGTACTGCACTGGAGAAATGTTTAGCAGAATTGGAAGGGGCAAAACATTGTTTGTGTTTCAGCAGCGGGATGGGCGCTACGGATGCAGTTGCAAAGCTTTTACGCCCGGGTGATGAAGTAATAACAGGTGATGATTTGTACGGTGGCACTTATAGAATGTTCACGAAAGTATTTGCAAACTTTGGCATCAAGTTTCATTTCATTGATATGAAAGATGTAAACAACATTAAAAAGTACATCAATGCAAATACAAAAATGATTTGGCTGGAAACTCCCACTAATCCTACCATGCAGATTATTGATATAGAAGCCTGCTCCAAACTTGCTAAAGAACATAAGTTAATTTGCGCTGTTGACAATACCTTTGCTTCTCCTTATTTGCAAACCCCGTTGGCTTTAGGTGCTGATATAGTAATGCATTCCGTTACTAAATATTTAGGAGGACATAGTGATGTAATAATGGGTGCATTATGTATGAGTAATGATGATTTATATACTCAACTGGCTTTTATTCATAATAGTTGTGGTGCCGTTCCAGGACCGATGGATAGTTTCTTAGTGTTGCGAGGAATCAAGACATTACACATTCGTATGGAGCGCCATTGTTATAATGGAAGAAAGGTTGCAGAGTTTTTAAAAACACATCCTAAGATTGATAAACTCTATTGGCCCGGCTTTACTGACCATCCTAACCATGACATAGCTAAAAAACAAATGCGCGACTTTGGCGGAATGATTTCATTTTCGTTAAAAGGAAACAAACAGGAAGAAGCTTTTAAAATTGCTTCCAGCATGAAAGTATTTTCTTTAGCAGAATCACTGGGAGGAGTGGAATCGTTAATTAATCACCCTGCGTCCATGACGCACGCATCTATTCCTAAAGAAGAAAGAGATAAAGCGGGTGTAGTGGAATCCATGCTTCGGTTAAGTGTAGGCATTGAAGACATTGAAGATTTACTGGCTGACTTGAAACAGGCATTAAATTAAATTGCTTTATTGTTGTATTGTTAGTGCTTCTTAAAAATAAAACAATTCATCAATAAAACAATACAGCCATATAACAATATAACAATTTTTTAAAAGATGAACTACTATTACATAACCGGCACCAGCCGCGGAATAGGAAAAGCGTTTGCTGAACATTTGCTGGAAAATCCAACTAATTATGTTATTGGCATGTCTCGTCAATGCAGTATTGAGCATCCTAATTACAGACATTTTTATTTGGACCTTACCGATGTGAATGCTGTTACTGATTTCAAATTCGAACTACACGCTCATCCCGAAAAGGTCTATTTGATTAATAATGCAGGTTCTTTAGGATTCATAAAACCTATCGGAAAACTGGAACCTTTTACTATAATTAAAAACTATACGTTGAATTTAATTGCCCCTTCGCTGCTTACCAATGCTTTTATTAAAACATATAATACCACAGATGCAGAAAAGGTAATTGTAAACATAAGTTCAGGCGCAGCCCGAACACCTATAGACGGCTGGGCGTTGTATTGTTCTTCCAAAGCAGGACTGGATATGTTCAGCAGGGTGGTGGATGCCGAACAAAAAGTGAGAGCGGACCATCCGTTAGAAAATATTCATAAAGGATTTCGTATTTTTTCCATTGCTCCGGGAGTGGTGGATACTACCATGCAGGAAGAAATAAGAAGTGCTTCCAAAGAAGATTTCAGCAGGCTGGAAGATTTTATTGCATACAATACCAACCATCAACTTGGCAACCCAAAAACCATTTCAGAAAAATATTTCAGACTACTGTCTAAAATAAATGCGATAAACGAAGTGTCCATCGCGATTAAGGATTACGATTAATTTCGTATCTTTGTCTCTCTCAAAACACTAATTATATTATATAAACATGCTACGAATTAAAAATGCTATTGCTTTTTCTTTACTTGTACTCCTATTTACCATTAGCCAATTAGTGGCTCAAAACAATTACCTGCACTGCGGAACAACGGAAGCAATGCAAAAACTATTTGAATCTAATCCGGGTTTAAAACAACAATATGCAAGAGACGAAGAAAAATATGCCGAAGAAGACAAAATAGCTGCTGCAAATGGCTATCGGGACGAAAGCAAGGGAGTAAATGCGACCATTTATACTATACCGCTGGTGTTTCATATTCTGCACGAAAACGGAACGGAAAACATTTCAGACGCCCAGGTATTTGATGCCGTAAGGATTTTAAACCTCGACTATCGTAAAATGAATGCCGATATTAGTGCTGTGGTGCCTTCGTTCACTTCCATTGCTGCTGATTGCGAAATTCAGTTTCGACTGGCGCAAAAAGACCCCAACGGAAACTGTACCAATGGGATTGAACACATTTTTTCTTCCCTTACCAATAATGCTGACGACAATTCGAAAATAAACGACTGGCCCAGGAATGAATACCTGAATGTATGGGTAGTAAAGACAATTGCCATGTCCGGTGCTGCCGGATATGCTTATTTGCCAAGCAACCAAACCCCGGCAGCCATAGATGGGGTGCTTATTTTATCCTCTTACATAGGAAGCATTGGTACGGGTTCTTCGGGAACATCGAGAGCCCTTACACACGAAATAGGGCATTGCTTAAACCTGAATCATACTTGGGGAGGCACCAATAGCCCCGGAGTTAGCTGCGGCAGCGACAACGTATCCGATACTCCGCAAACAAAAGGGCACACCACCTGTGCACTATCTGACGCTACCTGCAATCCTCCGGTAATAGAAAATGTTCAGAATTATATGGAGTATTCTTATTGCACTAACATGTTCACTGCAGGGCAGAAAGCGCGAATGCGTTCTGCACTTACCAGCACCACTTCTCAAAGAAGCACATTGTGGTCTGCATCAAATTTAGCTACTACAGGAATAAGTTTACCCGCTGTTTTATGCCAGGCAGATTTCCAAACCAATACCATTTCTTCCAATGTTATTTGCGAAGGAGACAGTTTAAAATTTACTGACATTTCCTGGAATGGAAACCCAACTTCCTGGAACTGGACTTTTCCGGGCGGAACTCCCGCCACGTCAACAGACTCAACACCTTATGTTACTTATCATACAGCAGGACAATATAATGTTTCTTTGTCCGTTTCGAACGGCTCGGGGACAGTAAATGCAAGCAAGATAATGTATGTAAAAGTTAATCCGGCAACGGCAATGCATAATGGCAGTTTTTATTCCGAAGGTTTTGAAACCGGTGGAGCAATACCAAATAGCGAGTGGCAGGTAAATAATTTTTCAGGCGCAGGAAACACATGGGTGCAGACAGCTACAGCGGCATCCACAGGAAGTAAATCAGTAATGATAGCTAATACTGCCGCACAAGACGGATATGTTGACGAATTAATAGGACCTTCTGTTGACATGACACATATTACGGGCTCTAATCTTGGAATGTCGTTTAAGCTTGCTTATGCTCAACGCACCACCACCAATAATGACCAACTGAAAGTATATGTTTCCACCACTTGCGGAAAAACATGGACCCTAAGAAAAGCAATTTCCGGAACCAATATGGCTGCTGGTGTTGCACCCACCTCGTCCAATTTTGTTCCTTCCGCCAATCAGTGGTCCACACAAACGTTCTTTCTTTCGCAATCGCAATTTGCAAATTCAACGGATATGTTCATCAAATTTCAGTTTACCAGCAATGGCGGTAATAATATTTATATTGATGACATTAATATTAGCGGCATTGCCGCTGCAGCGGGTATTGACGAACTGTCGAGCACCCTTAACTTTAATGTATATCCTAACCCGGCTGACGAAAACACCATTATTAATTTCAGTTTACTTACTAAAGAAAAAACAAGCCTTAAAATTTATGATGTAGTAGGGCGGCAAGTTGCTGATGTTTTTAATGGAGAGTTGAACCCAGGAGATCATCAATATTCTGTTTCAGAAAACTCCAGGCTTTCTTCCGGTGTTTATTTTGTAAACCTAATGGTTGGTGGGCAACAATTCAGCAGAAAGCTAATTGTGAAGTAAGATTAAACATTTTAAAAGAAAAATCCCTTTCGGTAAATACTGAAAGGGATTTTTTTTATTCCCCTTTTTATGAGGGCAAGGGGTACGCTATTGCAAAACTATTTTACCACCACCATTTTCTTTCCTGTTTTGTAACCTGTTGTAGTTTGAATTTCGTAATAATATGTTCCTGCATCCAGGTCTGTAGTATTGATAACAATGGTATGAAAAGCATCAGTCACTTTAAACCGTTTTATTTCCTGTCCCTGCATGGAATAAAAAACGAGGTTAGCTATCGTTTCTGCAAATTTTATAAAGGAAACTATTTATTAAGAAATGGAACACCCGCAAGAGCTAAAAAGCCACATCTCCTGTTTGATTGGGTTCATCAACTTTGGAATCGGAGACCTCATTTCGGAAATCGTAGACCTCACTTGTCGAATGTAAGAGCTCATTCTGGGAAAGAGCTCTTGCAAACGAGAAATATAAGAGCTCTTTCTGGGAAAGAGCTCTTGCAAACAAGAAATGTAAGAGCTTAATCGGGGAAAGAGCTCTTGCAAACAAGAAATGTAAGCGCTCATTCGGGGAAAGAGCTCTTGCAGTGCTAAATGTGGAATAAAATACTTCAATATATGTCGGAAAGGCTATGGGTTTCCTTTAGTTGCCTGTTTCTTTACTAGAAGTTTTTGTTTGGCGCCAAACCCGTAATCGTGGTTTTTCCATTTAAAATGAAAGATGAAGGTCCTCATTTTCACTTCAATGTACCGGGCATCGTGGTATGCACCTGAAAGGCAGCCCATCACATGGCTCACGCAAGGATGAAATTCAGGATGGTACTGAACCTGGTTAATGGTGGTAAATAATCACAATGTTGGCTATTATTATCCTTCGGTAAAAGGTCTCATGTCAGCACAACAATCGGAAAGAATATTTTATAAAATCTTAGAGACAATACACTAACCCTTTTTTCCTTACTTTTGAAAGCAAAATAAATTATCCTTTATGGCAGCAAAAGCTACGACTAAAGTTCAGCCCGCTATTCAACCAATAAAACAAAATAATAAAACACTTTTTATTATTGTTTCTGCATTGGCTATTTTGGTTAGCATCGTTTATTCGTATAAACTAAAATGGCTGGGCGATGATATTTTTATTGCTTTGCGATATGTACAAAATTTATTAGCGGGCAATGGTTTGGTGTATAACAAAGGCGAAAGGGTAGAAGGCTTCACTGATTTTTTATGGATAATGCTCATTAGTTTTTTTACATGGATGAAGCGCGACCCGCTAAACACTGTGCAGGTACTTGGTATTTTATCTTCCGTAGGCACTTTAATTTTATGTTCCGTTATTACTTATAAAATATCCAACCGCAGCAAAGCATTTATTATTCCTTTCATCACTTTAGCATTAGCACTTAACTATGATTACAATACCTGGGCTACATCGGGACTGGAAACCGCTTTGTTTAGTTTCCTGTTATGCTCTGCTTTTTACTCCTTCTTTTTCTCCGAAATGAAAGAACCCAAACGATACGTTGTTTCCGGTTTGTTTTTATGTCTTGCCTTGCTTACTCGCCCTGACACACTGCTAATAGTGTTTTTAGCCAATCTTTTATTTGTGTGCAATCAACTGTTTTTTAAAAAAGAAGTTGTAAAAATAATAAAGTCGGTATTGTTTTTTAATCTTGCTGTGCTGGTAATTTACGTTCCTTATTTTTTATGGAGATATAATTATTATGGATTTATTTTCCCGAATACTTACTACGATAAACTGGGCAACGAAAGTTTTTACAGCAAAGGGTTTCAATACATCTGGCTATACTTTAAGCCGCATTTTGTTTCCATCCTTGCTTTCATTCTTCCGTTGCCAATTATCTTTCGATTGGTGAAAAAGAATTTCATAATCAACTTAAAAGAATTTTTGAGTGATAAATGGAATTGTGCATTCATTGCTTCTCTCAAAATAGTTTTACTTTATTTAATATTCTTTGTTGCAAAGGTAGGTGGCGATTTTATGTATGCCCGGTTTATCATTCCTGTTGCTCCTTTTATTTATTTTATTGTTTTTTATTCTGTACTGAAATTAGTAAAACCAAAAAGAGTAAACATCGTTTTGGGAATATTGGTTTTGGCAGGGTTTATTGAAACCAACATCCGTATGGACGTGTTTAAAGCACAGGATAAAAACGGAAAAGAAATAACCACCTGGAATGGCGATGTGTCGGACGAGCGATATGTTTATACTACTTATTACCCGATGGCGGAAGAAATAAAAATGGGAAAAGCACTTCACAATTGTTTTGACGGAATAGATGCCCGTATGCTTATTAAAGGCGGACAAGCCTGCATGGGTTACTTTGCCAATTTCAGTTATATCCAGGAGTTTCACGGGTTAACGGATACCTTGATTGCTCATTCCAAAGTGGACCATCGCGAACGGATAGGGCACGAAAAGCATGGAACCATTGAATATTTTGAAAGCAAAGAAATTAATTTTGTGTTTCCTATCCATGCCCGACCTATTACCAAAGATACCTTTCGTTTCGCAAATATTATTTTTGAACCGTATCAAATTCGTACCGAAATTATTACCTATAACAGTAAACTTATTTCGCAGCTAAGAGCAAAGCTGGGCGAAAATTTCCAGTACACCGACTTCCCGGCATACCTGGATAACTACATTGAAACACGATTATCAACCGAACCGTATGATAAACTAAAAGCAGATTACGATAATTTTTATCTTTATTATTTCAAACATAATGACGATAAGGAAAGAGAAAATAAATTTACTGCTGCTTTGCAAAGTAAAAAAGTATAATTTAGCAGGCTCACTCAATAAATGAGAGGAGACAACAAGCGGAAATAAAAATAATTAAATAATATACTTCACACACAGGCTCCCCTCCCCTTTCTTCAAGGGGAGGGGCTGGGGGTGAGGTCAAACACACAACATGTTTTATTACAAAAAGTGGGCAATAGTTATTCCGATGGCAAACGAAGAGCAGGACTTTAAGCCCTTTATCGAGATGCTGAACTTTGTTATTAATGAATTGCATCCGGGCAATGTTTATTTTGTAATTGATAAAGCATCGAAAGACAGAACCCTTGAACTTTGCCAGGAACTAAGTGCAAAAGATTCCCGTTATGTTACCGTATGGTCGCCCGAAAACCGCAATGTGGTGGATGCTTATGTAAAAGGGCTGAGAGTGGCTTACGAAGCAGGACATGATTTGATTATTGAAATGGATGCAGGACTTTCTCACGACCCGAGAGCAATACCTATGTTTCTCCGTGTATTGAACGAAGGAAACGAATGTGCTTTTGGCAGTAGGTTTATTAATGGCGGCTCCATGGGCGATTCGCCTTTCAAACGCAGGATGCTATCTAAAACAGGAACGGTATTAGCAAATGTTTTATTAGGAACAAAACTTAGAGATATGACTTCCGGTTACCAGGGATTTCACCGCGATGTGGTTGCCAAAATTATTGAACACGATTTTAAATCGAAAGCCCATTTTTATCAGACAGAGTTAAGGTATTTGCTTCGCAAACGAAGGATATTTGAAGTGCCTATTCATTACCAGGCACCATCGCCAAGAGTTTCCAA
>JANYDQ010000310.1 GCA_025363555.1 Bacteroidota bacterium
CCGGTATAATCAGAATAAGAATTTACCAAACAGGTGCCTGTGGTATTATTTATTCCTGCAAAAGTAACATTGGTAACATGGTCTCCTGCTAAGCAGCCATTGGTGGTGGTGGGAATACAATAGCAACTGGTAAATGGATTCATAGTTACCTGCACAGGGGCAGATGTTCCCGAAGAAGGTCCGGCAGAACAGGTAACCACACATTGATAATAAGTGGCACTTGTTTGTGAAGCAGAATAGGAAGGTGTAGTAGCACCGCCAATGTTAGTATAGGTAACACCATTAGCTGAAGATTGCCATTGATAGGTTACTCCGCTGCCTATAGTAGGGTTTTGCAAACTCAAAACAAACGTAATATTGGGGCAGGCAGAAACAATCGAAGAAAGCGTGTTGCCCGGAGCCGGGGTGCCGGTACAGGGCGATGGAGACATTACCGATAAAGAATAGTCTTCCGTTTCTCCGTAATACCCACTTTCGTTATCACAGGCAGTAGCCGGAATGGGTGCTCCTGTGCCCCTGCATAAAATACGTATACGGGTATTACCCACCACAGCACCTGCGGGTACGTTTATTGTAAAATTGGTTGCATTATTAGCTGTGTTGGTAGCCCCGTTGTTTACCACCATTTCAGCAGGGTCAAAAACACCGCTTTGGTCCCAGTCCACCCACACAAAATAATAACTAATACCGCATGTACCTGCTGCCTGGCAGGTGAGCGTAAACGATGCTCCCTGGTTTTGTGAAATAACAGGAGAACTGAAATACGTATAACCTGTTCCGTTATATCCCGCATCCACCGGCACGGTAATGTTAGTAAGACCCCCGCTGGTGGTTACGCTGTTCAGGTAATTACAGGGGTTAGAAGAGTACATGGTAGGGTTGCAATAGGCAAATGCATTGCTGTGTGTGAATCCCGAAAGAATCACAGTCATTGTTATCATAGCCCATATAGAGCGAAATGTTGTTTTGATGTTTGTAAATTTTTTCATTTTGTTTGTTTTAGTTTATTTTAATTTTATTTTTTCTTTCCGTACACAGATGTATGCAGTTTACTGTATCACCAGTTTTTTTACATCTGCTCCTTTGTCTGTATCCAGTTTAATATAATAAATTCCCTTGGCTAAATTCTCTGTAGGGATTTGTTTGCTGAAATAACCAATTACATTGGTGTCTTTTTCAGAATAAACTGTTTTGCCTTCTATGTTATAAATAGAAATAGTAAAATGGTCCGCATGCAAATCGGGAACAGACAATTTTACTGTTGCGCTTGCAGGATTTGGATAAATATCGAATAAACTAATTGCTTCTGCTTCTATGTTTTCCACACCCACAGACGTTCTTGTCCAGGTATAAGCCTGGCCTGTTAAAGGGTGTTTCACAGAATTAAGCAAACACACATCGTTATTCACCGTTCCTGCCACAGAGGTAGCCCATGTGTTTGAAGCATTTACTTTGCGGTTATTAAAATCTGTATTGGAGTTTCCTCTCAACCCTACTTCCGGATTATAATGTGCCAATGTATCGGCATTCATAGTGCCATACACAACCTGTATTTTATTACTGGTTTGATACAACTGTATTTGAAAAGTAAGTGCATCATTTGTTCCCGGAACAGCAGAGCCAAAACCATCTGTGCCATACATATTATAGTTTTTCCATTCCACTACCAAAATATGATTAGTGTTCGAACCCTGCACCTGCCACGAAAGCACAGAACCTGCCTGCCCTATTAAATCTTCGCTTAACCCGGCTATAGCATTATTAATAGAACCGTTCGTGTTGCTCATTGCATCGCTTAACACAGCAGTGGAACTGCCGGTGGTAGCCGCACCTAAAACAATATACCCGTTTGTGTTTACACTAAAATTAGTATAGACAGTATTGTGATAATTAAAACTAAAACCGATGGCAAAGGGACCAAACAAATCATCATCATTGGTTGAATTTCCGAGCACACTCCCTCCCACCAGCGGGGTGAGCGAACTGCTGGTTTGTGCAAAACTATATACCGCTACTGTTTGAGCCGGCATAAGGGTGATAAAAAACAAAGAGAATAAGCTGAATTGAAACTGTAGTTTGTAAATTTTCTTCATAGTTAGTAATATTAGTTTGTTTATTTATTATTAAAGTTCAAATGTAATAATTTTATATGATGAAGAGAATATTTTTTTGTTACCGAGAGTAAACCGAAACCACTCGGGGTTTCACGAAAAGGGGGGGATTTAGTATTTTAGTTTATAAACTTAACACCTATGGACTAAAAGTCCATAGGTTGTGGTAAAGAAAGAAAGAATTTCTTTTTTTATTAAGGCTAATGAACCCCTGAACCAATAAACCTGCCTGCCCTTTCTGCATAAAACCCGCCATAATCAATAATCTCTTTAAACAACTCATTTGCCTGCTCCTTGTCTCCCATTTTCAGACAGGTAAGCGCCAGTTTCCAGGTAGCTTCCTCTTCAAACTGCGGATTAGAATACTTTAGCACCGAACGAAACCTTTTTGCAGCCAAAGAATAATTACTCAATTGCATGCAGCAGATGCCGCTGTAGAATAAAGCATTTACATCATTTTTATTTTTGTCGATCAGCAGCATAAAGCCTGTATTCGCTTCCAGGTAATGTTGTTGTTTCAATTCATGAAAACTTGTTTTCAATACTTCGACAGCTATACTTTTCTGTTCATTAGTTTTTAAATTTGCATCCTCGGTTGTGTTTTTATTTTCTTTCGAAGCAGGCGTACTGCCATTTATCTCAACAGTGGCAGACGAATGTTCGACATAAAACCTACTGTAATCCACCACCTTAAAATCATCAATGTACATCACCTCATCGGCAGCCATAGTCCTGGTTACGTTTTCACTGGTCCCTTCTTTAAAAAACAATTCATGAATAGTTACTTCCAGTGTAGGCAGTTTTTCTGCCTCCTCCCTTTTGGCAGGGGGTGTTTTTTCCGCTGCTCCTGCTTTCTTCATCGAGTTGGCACTAAGAGATGGGGTACTTAAATAAACTTGTTTCTGTTGCTGTGTTGGAATAATAGAATCAGGAGTTCTCCTCATTTTATGTTCCGGCAAAGCCGAAACAGGTGTATTAGCAGGCATTAACACTGCTGTTTGCGGTTTTGTATCCCTGCCATTGTCGTTAAAAACATAATAACCCAGGCTAAAAAGCAACACGGCACTTATTGCCATCACCTTTGCAAAGGGCAGTTTAGGCAATACCTCCAAAGGTTTTATCTTCGCATCTATTTTTTGTTCCATCCTCTTTATATCCGTTTGAGAAAACGGCACAGCCGTGAAACCATTTACAGCATAGGCGCAAAGTTCGCAACCCGAAAGGTGTTTGTAAATTTCCTTTTGTTCTTCTTTGTTCATACTCTTTTCGCAATACATTTTTAAATGTTCATACGAAAGGCATTCCGAGTGTTCATACATTTTTTTCATTGGGGATGTTTTTTTTATTTCACCTCTTCTTCGTTACCTCTTCAAAAACAGAGCGATAATGAAGAGTGAAGTTCTTTGTTTAAATTTCCATTCTGTTTTTCATTATTATTTCTTCCGTTTTTCACTGAAGGCACCTCCCTGAAGAAGGCATTAAGGGTGAAGCTTATTACCCAACAACATTACCTTCAATTTCCGTTTCCCGTTTTGCAGGTAGCTTTTTACTTCTTTCATAGAATACCCTGTGGTTTCTACTATCTGCGCATACGATTGATGACGGAGATAATACAATTCAATACATCGTTTTTGAAATTCGTTTAACTCCTGCAACGATTTTTCGATAAGTTTTAATCGCTCCTCTGTTGTTTTTTTCGCCAGCGTATCTTCTTCCGAATTTTCCTGGTTAATGAAATAATGATAGTCCATTTGATGTTCCAGGATATATTCTTTATGTCTTAAGTCCGACAGGCAATAATTCCTCGCCACACAAACCAACCATGCTTTAAAACAATTTACTTCATGATGTTTTAAATCTGTAAACAGTTTTTCGAATATATGCAACACAGCATCCTCGGCTTCTTCCTTGTCGTCATAAAAATGAATACACATTGCCAAAACCAAATGAGTATAGCGTTTATAAAGCTCCCCAACCATTGTTTTGTCAGATGTTTCCCTGTACTTTTCCACCAGTTCGCTATCGCTGAAACTGGTGATACCTGTTTTTAAATCATTCATTGCCGACTATTTTAAGATTGACGAATCGGTTCTTTACCTATAAGACGAAAAAAGAAGCCTGATTCCATAAAATTATACGCTATTTATTTTCATTTCGGCTCACCCAATCTAGAGTTTGGTAGGTTTGGGGCTGTGAATGGCAGGTTTGGGAGGTTAAACGGTAATGCGACCTCTTCCAGGTGTGCAAAAATTTAACAACTTATTTTATGGAATTTTCATTTTCAGGCGTCTTATTAGTAGAAAGAATATTTAACCTAAAATCAAAATGAAAAAATTAAACGTATTCACCGCACTGGTTGCTTTATATATAGCAACCGGGCTGTCGGCACAGGAAACAGGAATGATTAAAGGAACCATTACCGATGAAAAAGGCGCAAACATGCCCATGGTAACCGTAGCTTTGCTGGAAGATTCCACACTCATCTCCGCCATCTCTACGGACAACAACGGAGACTTTACCTTCAAACTGCTCACCCCGGGATGGTACAACCTGCAGTTTACCTTTGTAGGTTATCACATTAAAAAAGTAGATGGAGTGCAGGTAAGCCCAAACAAGACATCTTACGTTTACAAAAGTTTGAACCTGGAATCTACATTATTAGGCAAAGCCGAAGTGTTTGCAGACGTTTGGGTGAAACCAATAGTAGATGTGGAGTTTTCAAGCATTCAAACTATTTCTATAGACAAGATAGAGCGCAGTGCAGCCGGCAGCAGCGATTTAATAGGAATGATTACCTCATTCTCTACCGATGTGCAGCCTGCTGACAATGGAAAAGATTTATACATGCGCGGCTCCCGAACCGGGTCCAATGGGTATTACATTGATGGAAACAGAGTAGTGGGCACAGGAAATGTTCCCGGGTTGGGAATTGCAGAAATAATAGTATTAACCGGAGGAGTGCCAGCCGAGTATGGCGATTGCACAGGCGGTTTGGTTATCATCACCACCAAAGATTACAAAACAGAAATGCGAAGAAAAGAAATGGCAAGAAGACAAAGGATAGTAAAAGAAGAAGCGAAGTTTGTTCCTGCTTATTAAAAATACAAAGATGCCAAAACGGGCATTGGCTAATAAATAATCGTTTTTAAAAAATTAAAATTTCCCAACCCATCTTTTTATACATATATATATGGTATAACCCACAAATTACTTTTTTTGAGAAAAAACCACCAAGTGAAGTCGCCTGACCCCCGATTGAGGTCACAACTCCCCCGAACGAGGTCGAAACTCCCCCGGATGAGGTAAAAGTCGAACTTCTCACCAGTAAATCCCGTAAACTAATTAGTCCTCCCTCAAAAAGTAGTTTTCAAATTGGTTAATTGAAAAAACAGATTCATTAACTCAGGAAATAATTGAGCCAAGGAAACTTTCCCTTCTTTCCAAAGGTTCATCATTCGTTTAAAATTCATTGCTGATGCGGC
>JANYDQ010000395.1 GCA_025363555.1 Bacteroidota bacterium
TGATGAACTGCAAGGGCAGCCGGAGCAATGGAAAGAGCACTACAGAATTATAAAAGTAGATGATAAAGGTACTGCTTATACCCAATTTAAACCGCTTGCCAATAGAGTAGTTTCTTTGGAAGGAACCAAAGTTTGTTTTGAGAATGATTTAGAAAAAGAACTTCCTCTTTTATATGATGAAACAGATAGTCATGGCAATAAGGTATTAAGCACCGCTTGCTATATTGCCGACTTTAGTGATAAGTGCAATATATTTGTGGTTACGGTTAATTATAAAAAATATTTTGAGCCTAATAGTTACAATAAACTATTAGAAGTTTATATAACACAATTGAATATAGGGCTTACGCCTATAACTAAAGACAGTGCTCAATAGCCATTTTTTACCGTTCCCTCAAAATTTAGTACCGTTCCCTCATTAGATTTATTAGCAATATCGAAAGTACGTATTTTTGCAATGTTAAAAAAAACAATTTTGATAATCAATAACAGCAGCTATTATATAAGGTATAAAATGAATAAGAGATTTAATCCGATAACAAAGCACTTTTCTGAAAAGGAAATAGGTACTCGAATGCTCCATTCGAGGTGGTGGAATGCTCCGCTCGAGCGCTCGAATGCTCCGCTCGAGTGCTCGAATGCTCCGCTCCAAATGCCTTCATTTCTATACATCTAATCAAATAAACAATTAAAAACTATTAATAATCAAACAAATGAGTGAACCAACAATTATCAAAAAAATAGGCTTCATGCCTACTACCAATCAAGCAAAAAAGGAATTTCTGGACAATTGGGTCATTAAATTACCCTTACTGCCTTCCGGATTTGGCATTACCACCGCAGATATAACTACCGCTATAGGGTATGCGCGGATGTGGGATTACTACATGAGCAATGTGGATGTGGTGAACAATTACAGCAAATCAATCACCAAGTTTCATAATGATTTATGGTATGGCGATGGGGTAACTACTCCGGTTAATTACCCAGTTTTAACACTTGCGGCTTCCCCGGCTTCGGTGATAACAGGTATTGCTGCGTTTATTTCGTTCATTACTGAAAAAATAAAGGCGGTTACTGCGCTTTATACCGAGGCAATTGGTATCGAATTGAAGATTATAGGTACCGAAATCCATATAGACCCTGCCACTATGCAGCCAAAAGGAAAGGTGTCCATCTCCTCATTAGGATTTCCTAAAGTAAGCTGGGATAAAGGCTTGAGCACTGCCTGCCAGATATATGTGAACAGAAATGACGGGGCTGGTTTTATATTTTTATCTACCAATACCCTAAATAGCTATGTGGATAAATTTCCGCTTCCGGCTGCAGGCAAAACGGTTAGTTATATTTATTTACTGATATATGAAATTGATGGTGAAAAAGTGGGGCAGCCAAGTGAGCCAGTGAGTATTTCTGTAAATGGGTCGCTTATTTAGGAGGGCTTAATCACCCCCTACCCTCCTTGAAGGAAGGAGGGGAAGTTGATATTAAATAATATTGAATTGGAGTTCAGAACCCAATTAAAAAAACGGGGCAATATCCAAAAGCCAATTAATACAAACTAATGTGGCGACTACGCAAAATAATTATGAAAAAACTATTGCCAATTGTTGCAGCACTGTTTTTTACTGCAAATGTGTTTTCACAAGCACCCAATTTAATGAGTTATCAGGCTATTATTAGAAACAGTAATAATGTATTAGTTGTAAATTCTGCGGTAGGAATACAGATTAGTATTTTACAAACTACCGCTACCGGAACAGCCGTTTATGTAGAAACACAAACACCTACTACTAATGCAAATGGATTAGTAAGTATTCAGGTAGGAGCAGGTACAGTTGTATTAGGCAGTATTGCTGGTATTGATTGGTCATTAGGTCCTTATTTTATGAAAACAGAAACCGACCCAACAGGAGGTATTGCTTATACGATAACAGGTACTACCCAATTATTAAGTGTACCTTATGCTTTCTATGCCAAAAGTGCTGCAAATGAATGGCATTTATTAGGAAATACAGGAACAAATTCAGCCACTAATTTTATTGGTACAACCGATACCCAACCCTTATTATTTAAAACAAATGGTGTAAAATCGGGGTATATTGATTATCTTGGAAGCAAAGCCAATACAGGTATTGGTTATCAGACCTTATTATCCAACTCAACAGGAATTGGTAATACCGTATTAGGTTATCAGGCTTTTATAAATAATTCGTCTGGAGGAGGAAATACCGCAGTAGGATATGAGGCACTTATTTTAAACACCGCTTCATTTAACACTTCTATTGGTGCATCTGCTCTTAATTTAAATACGAGTGGAACTGTTAATACTGCGAGTGGATTTCATAGTTTATTAAATAACACAATAGGATATGGCAATACCGCCACAGGAAATAATTCACTCCTTACCAATAGTACCGGAAATAATAATACCGCCATTGGTAATACTGCCGATGTGGCTACAGATGGGCTTAATAACACCACAGCAATTGGATTTGGTGCAATAGGTACAACCTCTAATACCGTTCAATTAGGAAATACTTCTGTAACCGATGCAAAAACTTTTGGAACAGTAACAGCTGGTGAGGTTACCTATCCAAATACACACGGTACGGCAGGGCAGGTTTTAACCACCACCGGAGTTTCACCAAGTATGTTAGTATGGACTACACCAACTGGAGGTGGGGGCGGAACGCAATGGGATATATTAGGTAATGCTAATACGGTAGATAATACTAATTTTATTGGAACTACTAATAATGTACCTTTTAATATAAAAGTATATAACCAAAAGGCAGGCAGAATAGAAAG
>JANYDQ010000003.1 GCA_025363555.1 Bacteroidota bacterium
TTTTCAACACCTGTTAATAATATCAATGGGTTCATTGTTTTTGAGGGAGGACTATTTAGGGACTTTAGTCCCATTAGTCGGTTTGTAGTGATAAAATATGTTTATAAACTAAATTCCTGGTTCAATAATGAAAAAGTTTCCTTCTTTTTATGCCTGCATCCTTGCTCTTGCTGCCGGATTAGCAGTTGGAGAATTAGTTTCTTATTGGAATTTTATTGCCGATGACGCTTATATTTTAATGCGTTATGCTATGAATTTAACCAATCACGGGCAGTGGGTTTATAATCTTAATGATTACATTACTGCTATGACTTCGCCTCTGCATGGCATTGTTGAAGCCATTCTATATTTTGTTACCCGCGAATTACCTAACACTAACAAGATAGTTTCTTTAATTGCTTTCCTTGCTATTTGCAGGTTAGGGTATCGTTATTTTAACGACAACAAACTTTCGCAGGTATTGTTTATTGTTTTTTTTGCTACGTCACCCTTTGTAATGTTATGGACAATGGGCGGTTTGGAAACCCCCTATCTTTCATTATTATTATTCTTAATCGTATATTTAGTTTCTAAATTATTGAATGAATATTCCTTTAAGCGAGTTCTGTTATTATCATTGATTTCCGGATTATGTTTTATTTGCCGGTATGATTCCATTTTATTTATTGTTTTTCTGTTCCCTTTTCTTTTTTTTAAGTTGGGTTGGAAGCAGGCATTTACCTGGAGCATTTTTGCCGCGGTAATTCCCATCCTTTGGCTGCTGTTTTCCTACTATTATTATGCTGATATTTTCCCAACTTCTTTTTACGAAAAGCATCCTGATTTTAGCAACCGGGCTTTCCTTATCCAGAATTTGAATTTCATTATTGATTTTTTGATTACTTCAGGAGTATTATTTCTGTTTCTTCTCCTGATGATTTGGAGTTTTAAAAGTTCGGAACTTAGAACAAAAATAAAAATTCACATTGGTAACTACTGGTTTGCTTATGCCGGATTGTATATTGTTTTTCTTTACGGATTAGGCTCCGCAACCGTACACATGATGTTTTCGTATCGTATGTTTGTGCCTTATATTTCTGTCATCGCTTTTTTAATTGCTGCAATGGTGAAGCAAAACGATAACATCGTTATTTCAAAATATTTTTCTTTTTCTTTAAGCGCATTGGCTGTTCTTGTTCTTGCATTTAATATGTGGCTTACCAATTATATTATGTATACAGCCATCAATCCTTGCAGGAATCCCTGGGATTATCCTCGCACGAGCCTGAATGATTATATCATCAGCCAGGACATCATTGCTGAAAGCGGGGAATTAATTAATAAGCACTGGAAAACTCAACCGCAATCAGCTAAGCGCGGACCGAGAATTATTACTCCTGCCGAAGGAGTGGTGGCTTATGCTAATCCCGATGCTTATGTTTTAGGATACCTGGTGAGCTATAGAAAGAAGTATAATTTTTTTGAAGCATTGCCAACAGCCGATTATTTTGGGAACGCTTCTGTAATTCCCAACCCGATGATAGTAAACCCCGAACGGGAAATGAAAAAGATTTTTGATAAAGCATCTCCCGTGTATGGGGTGCAATGCCATTGGTATATATATTTTAAGGCAGGGATGAATGCAGCTAACCCTGTTCCTAATAATATTAATGACACCCGTAGAATTGGCGATTGATTAATCAAGGCATTTGGTATATATTTGCAGAAATTTTTTACAACAGTTAATTTCACATTCAAAATTTAACCTATGGAAACCAATAATGATAATTCTACAACAGGTTTTAAAATTAATTATCGCTTGTTTAAAATAATAATTTTAGTAGCTTTGTTTTTAACGCCCCTGATTTATATAGTTGAGAACTCCGCTGAACATCCTAAACCTGCAACAGAACAAGCAGTAGCTATTCCACCTGCCAGCTCAGATATTCCGTCTCTTGAAAATGCTGTGAACACTAATCCTACATTTGATAATTTAATTACTCTTTCAATGGCATACATCAATAATCAAATGGCGGGAAGAAGTATTCCCTATTTGCAAAAAGCAATTCAACTTAATCCAAACAGCGCAATAGCTTATAACAATCTGGGTGTTGCATATATAATGATTCAGCAATACCAGGATGGAATAGATGCCTGTACCAGGGCATTAAGTATAGACCCCGGTTTTCAACTTGCAAAAAATAATTTGAAATGGGGAATGGATGAAAAAAATAAACTATCGGCTAATCTTCAAGCCCAGGAGCAAGTTCCGGTGAATAAAAGAAATGTGGAGTATTATATTAACTATGGTATGAGTTTTTATAAAATAAAAAACTACGACAAAGCCATTGAAGTGTGGAGCAAAATAGGCGATCTGGATAAAAAGAATACTGCTGCATTAAATAATATAGGTACTGCATTTATGATGAAAAATCAATATGAGGATGCCATCGCTTTGTTTAAAAAAGCAATTGAACTGGAACCTGACAATCAACTTGCAAAAAATAACCTCGCCTGGGCGTTGGAAGAAAAAGCTAAAGCATCTCCTTTGAAATAAATCAAATGCCACAGATTCACAGAGTGTTTGCATTTAGAATTTAGAGTTTAGAATTTAGTGTTTCTTTTATTCTATTACCTTTGCGCCTCAAAAAATGGCACTATTCGGATTTTTTTCTGGTAAAAAAACAAACGCAGCAGGCGAAATGTCGTTCTGGGGGCATATTGATGCCTTGCGTGGGCATTTGTTTCGCTCCGTTGTGGTGGTACTTGTGCTTGCTGTAGTTGTTTTCTTTTATCCTGAAATATTATTTGATAAGATAATCTTCGGTCCGCTGCACAACGACTTCCTTACCTATCGTGCGTTCTGTCATTTAGGTCACTGGCTGAATGCACACACCATGTTTAAAGTAGGTGAGGACCTTTGCTTCGGAAACTATACCTTTCATTTGCAAAGTCTGGGCTTAGCCGACCAATTTACTTCCCAGATGTGGATTGCATTGATAGTTGGATTAGTAATAGGTGCTCCTTATGTGCTTTGGGAAGTATGGAGATTTATTAAACCTGCTCTGAAAGACAAGGAGAAAAAGGCTTCCACTTCTTTTATTGTGTTCTCCACACTTTTATTTTTATCCGGAGTGATGTTCTCTTATTTTATTATTGTTCCGCTTATGGTTAATTTCCTTGGCAACTATAAAGTAAGTAGTATGATAGAAAACAATTTTACGTTCGATTCTTATATCGACATTGTAACCACACTTACACTGGCTACAGGGTTAATATTCGAATTGCCGGTTATTGTTTTCTTTCTCACCAAATTCGGGTTAATGACACCGCAATTTATGCGCAAATACCGCAAACATGCTATTGTAGTAATATTAATAGTGGCAGGGGTTATTACTCCATCGCCAGATGTAACTTCTCAATTGCTGGTAGCGTTCCCGCTCTATATGCTTTATGAGTTAAGCATATTTGTTTCGTTTTATGAAATGAAGAGGAAAGAGAAGGAGTAGGGAAGTTGGTTTGTGCTTTTTAAGATACTAAATTCAAATAATCTTTAATTGTAATAATTTTAGTTTGTCCGAATTTTTTTATAGTTAATAAATCACTGTCCCCTGTAATCAAATAATCAGCAGTACCTTCTTTGGCCAATGATAAAAGAAAATTATCTTTTTCATCACGGCAAATAGTAAGTTTGTTTTTTACATGAATAAACGCTGCATATTCATCTATTACAGACAATAAGTTTGATATTTCAGAATTATTAAAATACTTTTTGAATTTAGGACGTTTAGAAACGGTTATAAATTCTTCGAGTAATTCATTACTAAAAAGCAGAGTAGCTTGTTTTGGAAATAAAATATTATCCAGTTTAGTAAAGTCTTTTGAGATTAAAAAACTAATCCAAAGGTTGGTCTAAAATAATTTTGTGCGCCTTACTTGCCATAGCGCTTAGCCCTGGCCGCTTCTACTTCTTTTGTAATTTCAGCTAAAGAAGGCTACTAACCGACTAATTTTTTGAGATTCCTCACTTCGTTCGGAATGACAGGTGTTTCCAG